>NZ_RZQA01000028.1:0-16851 GCF_004022915.1 Mesorhizobium sp. M7A.F.Ca.US.006.04.2.1 | reverse complement strand
GGTTGGGATATCGACATCCTGACCGAAGCCGAAGAATCCGAACGCCGCCAGAAGGAATTCGTCGAGCGTTCGTCGCTGTTCATGGAAGCCCTCGACGTCGACGAGATGGTCGGCCAGGTGCTGGCCTCCGAAGGCTTCACCAGCGTTGAGGAAGTCGCTTATGTCGATTCCGGCGAGATCGCCTCTATTGACGGTTTCGACGAGGACACCGCTTCCGAAATCCAGACCCGCGCCCGCGAATATCTGGAGAAGATCGAGGCCGAGCACGACGACAAGCGCAAGGCGCTCGGCGTTTCGGACGAATTGCGCGAAATCCCCGGCGTCACCACCGCCATGATGGTGACGCTTGGCGAGGATGGCGTGAAGACGATCGAGGATTTCGCCGGCTATGCCGCCGACGACCTGACCGGCTGGAAGGAACGCAAGGACGGCGAGACAAAAGTCTATCCGGGCGTGCTGGCCAATCATGGCGTGACCCGCGCAGACGCCGAACAGATGGTTCTGGCCGCCCGCCTCAAGGCCGGCTGGATCACCGAAGACGAGCTTGCAGCCGAAGAAGTCTCGGCTGACGAAGCCGTTGGTGCGTGAGGTGAAACCGCATCGCACCGAACCCGCCCTTGGACGAGATGAACGATCGCACCTGCATCGTTACGCGCAAACAAGCCGAACCGGATGATCTGATCCGGTTCGTCGTCGGCCCGGATTCGGCCGTCGTTCCCGACATCAAGAGAAATCTGCCCGGCCGCGGTTGCTGGGTGAGCGCCGACCGCCTACATATCGACAAGGCTGCGGCGAAGAACCTCTTTGCCCGCGCCTTCAAGGCACAGGTGGTCGTGCCGCCCGATCTTGGCGGCATGGTCGACGGGCTGCTTTCCAGGCACGCTCTGGGCATGCTTGGTCTTGCCCGCAAGGCAGGCGCAATTTCGCTTGGTGCTACCAAGGTCGAGAGCGCGGTGCGCGGCGGATTGGCGCTTTTCGTGCTGCATGCTTCCGAGGCGTCCGATGACGGCGTGCGCAAGATCAGCCAGGCGCGACGGGCGACGGTCCATCTTGGTGGGCCCGCTATCCTTGCCTACAAACTTTTCTCCGAGGCCGAGTTGAGCTTGGCATTGGGGGGTACAAATGTGATACATGCTGCCGTTCTCGCGGGAGACGCGGGCAGGGCGGTCCAGAAGCGCATGGTTGCGCTCGACCGGTATCGGGGCGGTTCCCCGGACGATCTGGCAATGCTTGCGGCTGTTGCTGACGAAGATGATGCCGCAGAGGATATGGAATGAGCGATACGAAATCGGGTGACGACAATACGCTGAGTGTGACGCCGAAGAAGACCTTGACGCTGAAGCGCCCCGGTATGGAACAGGGCACTGTGCGCCAGAACTTCTCGCACGGCCGCACCAAGCAGGTCGTCGTCGAAACCAAGAAGCGCAAGTTCTCGATGCCCGGCGACAAGCCGGAGCCTGTTGCCGCCCCCGTCTTCACACCGAAGCCGGCGGTCGTGGCCGCCCCCGTCGTCGTGCCGGAAGCACCGAAGGCGCCGCCACCCCCGCCGCCCCCGGCCCCGGTCGAGCGCAGCGGCATGGTGCTGAACGAACTGTCGCGCAGTGAAATGGAAGCACGCCGCAGGGCGCTCGAAGGCTCGAAGGTTCGCGAGGTCGAGGACCGCCAGCGCGCCGCCGAGGATGCCAAGCGTCGCGCCGAGGACGAAGAGCGCCGCAAGCGCGAACGCGATGAATCCGCGCGCCGCCAGGCCGAGGAAGAAGCACGGTTGCAGACCGAGGCCGAATCCCGCCGTCGGGCCGAGGAAGAGGCGCGTCGCCGCGCGCCATTGGCTGCCGAACTGGCAACAGTCGATGACGAGGAAGTGGCCAAGCCGAAGCGGGTTGGCGCCGGCGCACCGGTGCGCCGTCCGGTCACGCCTGAAGCGGCGCGTCCGGCCAAGCCGACCAAGAGCGAGGAAGATCGCCGCCGTGGCAAGCTGACGCTGAATTCGGCATTGTCCGACGAAGATGCGCGAGCCCGTTCGCTGTCGTCGATGCGTCGCCGCCAGGAAAAATTCAAGCGCGCGATGCACAATGAGCCGCGCGAGAAAGTCATGCGCGAAGTGATCCTGCCAGAGACCATCACCATCCAGGAACTGGCGCAACGCATGTCCGAGCGCGCGGTCGACCTGGTCAAGTTCTTCATGAAGCAGGGCCAGATCCTGAAGCCGGGCGACGTCATCGACGCCGACACGGCCGAGCTGGTCGCCACCGAATTCGGCCACACGGTCCGCCGCGTCGCCGAGTCCGACATCGAGGAAGGCCTGTTCAACATCGCCGACAATGCCGAGGACCTGGTTTCGCGTCCGCCGGTCGTGACGATCATGGGTCACGTCGATCATGGCAAGACCTCGCTGCTCGACGCGATCCGCAACGCCAATGTCGTCTCCGGCGAAGCCGGCGGCATCACCCAGCATATCGGCGCCTACCAGGTTGAGAAGAATGGTCACAAGATCACCTTCATCGACACGCCCGGCCACGCCGCCTTCACGGCGATGCGTGCTCGTGGCGCCCAGGCGACCGATATTGCCATCCTGGTGGTTGCGGCCGATGACAGCGTCATGCCGCAGACGATCGAATCGATCAGCCATGCCAAGGCGGCCGGCGTTCCGATCATCGTGGCGATCAACAAGATCGACAAGCATGATGCCGATCCGCAGAAGGTGCGCTCCGAACTGCTGCGCCACGAGGTTTTCGTCGAATCCATGGGCGGTGAAGTTCTGGACGTCGAAGTGTCGGCGACCAAGGGCACCAATCTCGACAAACTGCTCGAGGCGATCCTGCTGCAGGCCGAAATTCTCGACCTGAAGGCCAATCCGGACCGTACCGCCGAAGGCGTCGTCATCGAGGCCCAGCTCGACAAGGGCCGTGGTCCCGTTGCCACCGTGCTGGTGCAGACCGGCACGCTGATGCCGGGCGACATCCTCGTTGCCGGCAATGAATGGGGCCGGGTGCGTGCGCTGGTCAACGATCGTGGCGTGCAGATCAAGGAAGCGCCGCCGGCGATGCCGGTAGAAGTGCTTGGCTTGCAGGGCACCCCGCAGGCCGGCGATCGCTTCGCCGTGGTCAATAACGAGGCCCGTGCCCGCGAGATCACCGAATACCGCCAGCGTCTGGCGCGCGAGAAGGCGGTTGCCAAGCATGCCGGCCAGCGCGGTTCGCTCGAGCAGATGATGTCGCAATTGCAGACAAGCGGGCTGAAGGAATTCCCGTTGGTCATCAAGGGCGACGTGCAGGGCTCGATCGAGGCGATCAACGCCGCACTCGATAAGCTCGGCACCGACGAGGTTCGTGCACGCATCGTCCATGCCGGCGCCGGCGCCATTACCGAAAGCGACGTGTCGCTGGCCGAGACTTCGGGTGCCGCGATCATCGGCTTCAACGTCCGCGCCAACGTCCAGGCACGTGCCGCTGCTGCGGCGGCTGGCATCGAGATCCGCTACTACTCGATCATCTACAACCTTGTGGATGACGTGAAGGCGGCTCTGTCGGGCCTGCTGTCGCCGGAACGTCGCGAGACCTTCATCGGCAATGCGCAGATCCTCGAAATCTTCGACATCACCAAGGTCGGCAAGATCGCCGGCTGCCGTGTCACCGAAGGCAAGGTCGAGCGTGGTGCGGGCGTGCGCCTGATCCGCGACAACGTCGTCATCCACGAAGGCACGCTGAAGACGCTGAAGCGCTTCAAGGACGAAGTTTCGGAAGTCCCCGGCGGCCAGGAGTGCGGCATGGCCTTCCAGAACTACGAGGACATGCGCGTCGGCGACGTCATCGAGTGCTTCCGCGTCGAGATGGTGACCCGGACACTCTGAGTTCGAATGACTTGTCCATACCGGGCGGTGGTCGAAAGGCCGCCGCCCCAAGTCTATTGAGAATGCCCATATGAGACATGCGGCACGGTTCCATCCCGCGCCTCACGCTTTCAGGATTGAGAAAAATGCCCCGTCCAACCGCATCCAGCCCATCCCAGCGCATGCTGCGCGTCGCCGAACAGGTGCGCCATGCGCTATCCGAAACCCTGCAGCGCGGCGAGATCATCGATCCGCTGATCGAGAACACCGTGGTGTCGGTCTCGGAAGTGCGCATGTCGCCCGATTTGAAGGTCGCTACCGCTTTCGTCTCGCCGCTCGGCGCCAAAGATGCCGATGCGGTGGTCGAGGCGTTGAACAAGCATGCGAAATTCGTCCGTGGCCGTGTCTCCGGCGCGCTGCGGCAGATGAAGTTCATGCCTGAGTTCCGCTTCAAGCTCGATACCTCCTTCGACAATTTTGCCAGGATCAACGACCTCTTGAAATCGCCGGAAGTGGCGCGCGATCTGGGTCCTGAGGACCAGGAAAACGCGGACCAGGACAAAGACGACAACAAGGACACCGAATAGTGGCGCGTCGCGGCAAGAAGAAGGGCCGGCCGATCTCGGGCTGGCTGATCCTGGACAAGCCGGTCGGCATGGGCTCGACCGAAGCCGTCTCCAAGATCAAATGGCTGTTCCAGGCGGAAAAGGCCGGCCATGCAGGCACGCTCGACCCGCTGGCATCCGGCATGCTGCCGATCGCGCTTGGCGAGGCTACCAAGACCGTGCCTTACGTGCAGGACGGCGCCAAAATCTATCGCTTCACCGTTGCCTGGGGACAGGAGCGTTCGACCGATGACCTCGAAGGTCCGGTGACGAAAGAATCCGACCTGCGTCCGTCGGAAGCCCAACTGCTCGCCCTGCTGCCGAAATACACCGGCGTCATCATGCAGACGCCGCCGCAATTCTCGGCCATCAAGATCGCAGGCGAGCGCGCCTATGATCTGGCCCGCGACGGCGCGACGGTCGACATACCCGCGCGCGAGATCGAGATCGGCCGTCTGGACGTTGTCGAGCATGGCGCCGACCATACTGTTTTCGAGGTCGAGTGCGGCAAGGGCACCTATGTGCGCTCGCTGGCCCGCGACATGGGCCGCGACATCGGCTGCTTCGGTCACATCTCCGAATTGCGCCGGGTCGAGGTCGAGCCGTTCACCTCGGAAGACTTCGTCACCATCGCCGAACTGGAAGCCGCCCGTTTCGGTGTGGAGGAGGTCGACAGCTCGGACACGACAGAAGCCGCTGACAAGGCAGAGGCTGCCGACAAGGTGGAAGCGCCAATCGACTTCGACGCCATCGATGCGCTTCTGGTCGACACATCGGCTGCCCTCGATTGCCTGCCGCAGATCGCCATCAGCGATGACGCGGCAACCAAGATCCGCCTCGGCAACCCGGTCATCATCCGCGGCCGCGACGCACCGGTGGAAGCCGAAGAAGCCTGCGCCACGGCGCGCGGCAAGCTGGTCGCCATCGGTGCCATTGAGCAAGGCATGTTCAAGCCCAAGCGGGTCTTTGCCGGTTGATTCCTGTCGTCTAATGTCGAGGCGAGGACTCGCACGAGGGGAATATGGCAAAGGCTGAGACCGTGAAGACGCGGGCACCGGCGAAAACGCGGCGGCCGCCGGTCGGTGCGTCGCCCGGCACGCTGATCGCCGACCCGTCGGCGCGTCGCTCGGAACTGCGTCTGACGCTGATCTCGCCCGAAAAATTCAAGACTATCGAAAATGCCAGCATCGACGACCTCAACACCCATTGCCACAAATGGCCGGTCCTCTGGCTCGACTGCACCGGCCTCGCCAACATCCCGCTGATCGAGGAGATCGGCCGCATTTTCAGCCTGCATCCGCTGGCGCTGGAGGACGTCGTCAACACCGGCCAGCGGCCTAAGGTCGACTTCTTCGAGGACCATGCCTTCGTCGTCGTCAGGATGATCGACGATGTCACCTCGCACCGCTATGAGCAGATCGCCGTCTTCTTCGGCAGCAACTTCGTCGTTACCTTCCAGGAGCGGGAAGGCGATCCATTCGATCCGGTGCGCAAGCGCATCGAAAGTTCGGCGCCCAACCGGCTGCGCGCCCGCGGCGCCGACTATCTTGCCTATGCGCTGATCGATGCCATCGTCGACAGCTATTTTCCGCCGATCGAGGCCGCCGGTGACATGGTCGACAGCATCGAGGACCAGATGCTGCATTCGCCGCACAAACACCAGATGCGGCAGCTACATGAATTGCGGCGTGACGCCAACGTGCTGAAAGGCGTGCTGTGGCCGATGCGCGATGCGCTGGCGACGCTGATCCGCAACGATGTGCCCTATGTGAAGGCCGAGACCAAGATCTTCCTCAACGACACGCTCGACCATGCGCTCAGGCTGATCGAGCTGGTCGAGACCCAGCGCGATATGCTGACCGGCCTGATCGAGATGCACCTGTCGCTGAGCCAGGCGCGCACCAACGACGTTATCAGCTATCTCACCATCGTCTCGGTCATCTTCATGCCGCTCACCTTCCTGGTCGGCATCTGGGGCATGAATTTCGATCCGGAGTCTTCGCCCTGGAACATGCCGGAACTGAAGGCCTACTACGGCTATCCCTTGTCGCTGCTGTTCATGGCGCTTGTCGCGTTCGGGCTGATCGCCTTCTTCAAATGGAAGAAATGGCTTTGACAGGGATAAACCTGCCATTTTGGCCTGAAAAGCCGGCTTGTGAATTGGGCTGGTGTTTTCCGGGGAATTGCACTATATGCGCCGCAGCTTAGCGCTATGACGCTTTGCTTGCACCGGCCCCTGCTGGACGACATCCCGGCTGAGGGCGACCCGTTTCCTCAAACAGATAAGGAAAAACACGATGTCGATTACTGCCGAGCGCAAACAGGAATTGATGGGTGAATTCGCAACCGCCAAGGGCGATACCGGGTCTCCGGAAGTCCAGGTGGCCATCCTTTCCGAGCGAATCAAGAACCTGACCGACCATTTCAAGGACCACAAGAAGGATAACCATTCCCGCCGTGGTCTGCTTGCTCTCGTCTCCCAGCGCCGCAGCCTGCTTGATTATCTCAAGCGCAAGGACGACGCGCGCTACCAGACGCTGATCGAGAAGCTCGGTCTGCGTCGTTGACGAATTGACCGGCGGGCTTTCGAAGGAGAGCCCGCCGGTCGCGCATTCTGCCAGTCGTATCGACTGGCCAGACCCGGTTTCGATCGTGCAGAGGGCACTCGAAACCGCCCATGGACGGTCATGGGGCAGGATTGCAGGACGCTCGCGCGCACCGCGCCGAAACACCCGAGCCTCCCGTTGTCTTGCCCGTGGCTGCCCGAGAAAGGAAGCCAGGGAAAGGGCATCTCCGCGCACCGTGAAACGGCGCGGCCCTTTCCTCATATTAAGGACAAGAGATGTTCAATCACCACAAAGTGGAAATCGAATGGGGCGGTCGTCCGCTCATCCTCGAAACCGGCAAGATCGCGCGCCAGGCTGATGGCGCGGTGCTCGCCACCTACGGCGAGACCAAGGTCCTCGCCACCGTCGTTTCGATGAAGGAGCCGAAGCCCGGCCTCGATTTCTTCCCGCTGACCGTCAACTACCAGGAAAAGACCTACGCCGCCGGCAAGATCCCGGGTGGCTATTTCAAGCGTGAAGGCCGTCCGAGCGAGAAGGAAACGCTGGTTTCCCGCCTCATCGACCGCCCGATCCGCCCGCTCTTCGCCTCCGGCTACAAGAACGACACCCAGATCGTCGTCACCGTCGTCCAGCATGATCTCGAGAACGATCCCGACATCCTGTCGATCGTTGCCACTTCGGCCGCCCTGACGCTCTCCGGCGTTCCCTTCATGGGCCCGGTCGGCGGCGCCCGCGTCGGCTACATCAACGGCGAATACGTTCTGAACCCGCATGTCGACGAGATGCAGGAATCCAAGCTCGACCTCGTTGTCGCCGGCACCGCCGACGCTGTGCTGATGGTTGAGTCCGAAGCCAAGGAATTGGGCGAAGAGCTGATGCTCGGCGCCGTCATGTTCGGCCACAAGGGCTTCCAACCGGTCATCGACGCCATCATCAAGCTGGCCGAAGTCGCCGCCAAGGAGCCGCGCGACTTCACCGCGCCGGACTATTCCGCGCTTGAAGCCGAGATGCTGAAGATCGTCGGCGACGAACTCAGCAATGCCTACAAGAACGTCGACAAGCAGAAGCGTTACGCCGCCGTCGACGCCGTCAAGGCGAAGGTCAAGGCAGCGTTTGCCCCGGCCGAAGGCGAAGATGCCAAGTACACTTCCGAGCAGATCGGTTCGGTATTCAAGGAACTCCAGGCCAAGGTCGTGCGCTGGAACATCCTCGACACCGGTTCGCGCATCGATGGCCGTGACCTCAAGACGGTCCGCAAGATCGTCTCCGAAGTCGGCGTCCTGCCGCGCACCCACGGTTCGGCGCTGTTCACCCGCGGCGAGACCCAGGCGCTGGTCGTTGCCACGCTCGGCACCGGCGAGGACGAGCAGTATGTCGATTCGCTGACCGGCATGTACAAGGAGAAGTTCCTCCTTCACTACAACTTCCCTCCCTATTCCGTCGGCGAGACCGGCCGCATGGGTTCGCCGGGTCGCCGCGAAATCGGCCATGGCAAGCTCGCCTGGCGCGCCATTCGCCCGATGCTGCCGAGCGCCGACCAGTTCCCCTACACGCTGCGTGTCGTCTCGGAGATCACCGAGTCCAACGGTTCGTCGTCGATGGCCACCGTCTGCGGCACCTCGCTGGCGCTTATGGATGCCGGCGTGCCGCTGGCCAAGCCCGTCGCCGGTATCGCCATGGGCCTGATCAAGGAAGGCGAGCGTTTCGCCGTTCTATCCGACATCCTCGGTGACGAGGATCACCTCGGCGACATGGACTTCAAGGTCGCCGGCACCGCCAACGGCATCACCTCGCTGCAGATGGATATCAAGATCGAAGGCATCACCGAGGAGATCATGAAGATCGCGCTGGACCAGGCCAAGGATGGCCGCCAGCACATCCTCGGCGAGATGGCGCATGCTCTGACCGGCGCGCGTTCGGAACTCGGTGAGTTCGCACCGCGCATCGAAGTGATGCACATCCCGACCGACAAGATCCGTGACGTGATCGGCTCGGGCGGCAAGGTGATCCGCGAGATCGTCGAAAAGACCGGCGCCAAGATCAACATCGAGGACGACGGCACGGTCAAGATCGCTTCGTCCAATGCCAAGGAGATCGAGGCGGCGAAGAAGTGGATCCACACCATCGTCGCCGAGCCGGAAGTCGGCGAGATCTACGAAGGTACGGTCGTCAAGACCGCGGACTTCGGCGCTTTCGTCAATTTCTTCGGTCCGCGTGACGGCCTCGTCCACATCTCGCAGCTTGCCAACGACCGGGTCGCCAAGACCTCGGATGTGGTCAAGGAAGGCGACAAGGTCTGGGTCAAGCTGATGGGCTTCGACGAGCGCGGCAAGGTCCGCCTGTCGATGAAGGTCGTCGACCAGGCCACCGGCAAGGAACTCGCCCGCGACAAGAAGACCGAAGGCGAAGAAAACGCCGCCTGATTGGTCTGAGACCATGAATCGAAACGGGCGCGGCTTATGTCGCGCCCGTTTTCATTTTCAGCCTGGGTTTCAAAGCGCTTAGA
Source organism: Mesorhizobium sp. M7A.F.Ca.US.006.04.2.1 (assembly GCF_004022915.1). Classification (NCBI taxonomy): domain Bacteria; kingdom Pseudomonadati; phylum Pseudomonadota; class Alphaproteobacteria; order Hyphomicrobiales; family Phyllobacteriaceae; genus Mesorhizobium; species Mesorhizobium sp. M7A.F.Ca.US.006.04.2.1. The sequence continues at coordinate 7,344 of NZ_RZQA01000028.1, read as the reverse complement.
CAAGTCGAGATCGAACAATGTCCGCCGAGCCGTTGAAGACGCTTTTCCATCCCTTCGAGGCGGAGGCTGTTTCTCTACCGGGCAAGGGCACGCGCGCCCTGTTTCTCGGCGCTGAGCCGGGTTTTCGCCTGCCTGAAGGCTTTGAGGCGACACTTCACCTCGTGCAGGGTTTCCGGCCGCATTTCAGCGCGCTGCAGGCGTCTGGCTTCGTCGTCACCGCGCAAGTGGAAGGCGATGGCTTCGATATGGCACTTGTGCTTGCCGGCCGGCATCGCGGCTTGAACGAAGTGCGCATCGCGCAGGCGCTTGAGTGCGTGGCGCCGGGCGGCCTGGTCGTCATTGCCGGCGGCAAGGACGATGGCATTGCCAGCCTGCGCAAGCGCGTTGACGAGCTTGTGCCGCTTGAAGGCCATTTGCCCAAATATCACGGCATTGCCTTCTGGCTGCGACGTCCCGCCGATCTGGCCGCCGCGGAAGAATTGCGCGCTGCCAACCCCGCTCGGCTGGTTGAAGGCCGGTTCCACACCGCGCCCGGCATGTTCTCGTTCGACCGGATCGATACCGGCTCGAAATTGCTGGTCGAGAATTTGCCCAATGACCTGCGTGGCAACATTGCCGATCTCTGCGCCGGCTGGGGCTATGTGGCGGCCGAGATCGCCGCCCGCTCCCCCGGCGTTCAGGCGCTCGACCTCTATGAGGCCGATTTCGCCGCGCTTGAAGCCGCGAAGCTCAATCTGGCAGCGGTCAGCCAGCCGATCGCCCGGAATTTCTTCTGGATCGATCTGCTGAAGGAACCAGTCGAGAAGCGCTACGACGCGATTGCCATGAACCCGCCCTTTCACCGCAGCCGGGCGGCCGAGCCGGAGATCGGCGCCGGCATGATCCGAGCGGCGGCCAAGGCCTTGAAGCCGGGTGGGCGGCTGTTCATGGTCGCCAACCGTCAGCTTCCCTACGAGCCGATCTTGGCGGCTGCCTTTTCGAGCCATGCCGAACTCGCTCGTGACGGCATGTTCAAGGTGCTTTCCGCTCGTCGTTGAAGCATGATCCCGAAAAGTGGATACCGGTTTCGGAAAAGATCATGCTCAGACGAAAACAGATATCGCGTCGCACTCAATGCAGATTGGCAACGCGCCGGACCTCATCGGTGATATGCACGTCGCCGACCCTGATCTTGAGGGGGGCGGGCCTGCCATACAGGTAGCCTTGCACCACCTCGCAGCCGGCTGCCCTGAGCAGTGTCGCCTGGCTTTCGGTCTCGACGCCTTCGGCAATGATGCTGACGCCGAGCGCGCGCGAAAGCCCGACGATGGTCGAGACGACCGCGCCGGAGCTGGAATCCGTGTCGAGGCGGCTGACGAAGGACCGGTCGATCTTCAGCTTGCCGAATGAGAAATCGATCAGGTAGCTCAAATTGGAATAGCCGGTGCCGAAATCATCGACGGCGACCGAAATGCCGATATCCGCAAGCTCCTTCAGGATGGCGGCGGCGCGGTCGCGATCCTGCATCATCGCCGTCTCGGTCACTTCCAGTTCCAGCCGTGACGGCTTGATGCCGGTGCTCGTCATGGTGTCGCGCACGATGCCGACGAAGTCCTTGGTCATGAACTGGACGGGCGAGATGTTGACGGCGACGAAGCAGTCGTCGGGCAGATGCCGGGCGTCGCTGCAGGCTTTGCGCAGCACCCATTCGCCGATCGGACCGATCATGCCGGTTTCCTCGGCGATCGGAATGAACTCCATCGGCGGGATCATGCCGCGTTCCGGATGCCGCCAGCGGATCAGCGCTTCGTAGCCGACGATGCGGCCGGTCGGGAGATCGAGCTGCGGCTGGTAATGAAGGTCGAAGTCACCGCGCTCGAAGGCTGTATGCAGTTCGGATTCGATCCACTGGCGATGGTCGGCGACCCTGCCCATTTCGGCATGGAAGACGGACCAGTTGCCGACGCCGCTGGCGCGCGCGTTCTGCAGCGCCAGATTGGAGCGGCGCAGGATGAGGACGGGATCGACACCGTCCTTTGGCATCGCCACGATGCCGACCGACAGGCTGACCGATTGCAGGTGCGTACCGAGATCATAGGGCTCCATCATCTCGTCGATGAGCCTCTCTATGGTGCTTTCCAAGGACCCTGCGACTTGGTTGTCGGGGAGCAGGATCGCGAATTCACCGGCGCCGATGCGTCCGATCAGCGCGCGCGGCGGCACGCACGTCTTCAAGCGCTTGGTGAAGGCGCGGATCAGCTCGTCGCCCTGGCTGTAGCCGATGGCGTCATTGATCTGCTTGAACCGGTCGATGTCGATATCGATGAGGAACATCGGCTCGCCGGTCCGGCTGGTCGCGCATGCCGCCTCGGCAATCTTGCCGACCATCGCCGGACGTGCCACCAGGCCGGTCAGCTTGTCGAAATGGGTTTCCGTGAAGACGAAATCCGCCGATTCATCGACGCCGGCGAAGAAGGACATCGCGGCGACCGACGCCGCCAGTGCGCAAAGAGCGGCCATCACCGAGACCATCATGTCGGCGGAGATGCCGGCAAAGCCATCGCCGAGACCGAGCTTCAGGCCCCAGAGCCCGAGGACGAAACTGCCGAGACCCGAACTCGCTATGGTGAGCAGTCGGAACACCGGTGTTCGCTTCGGGTTGCTGACGGCGAGCATTGAAAGTTCCCCTGAGTACGGGGCTTTCTAGCGGATATCTCCTTAAAATGAGTTTCCGCGAATGAATCAAATTTTATTGGACCGAAAGTATTTCTTGAGCGGATCAATGCGACTGGCGCTGAAACGGGGTTTAGCCGCGCGCTTTAAGCTTCGTGTTTTCAGATGTCCGCCATTTCAAAACCGTCGCGCACCTTTGGCCGACAGGCGTTAGTCTCGCCCGCCGTCGGTCTGCTTCAATTCATCGAGCGTCGGCATGGAAACGATGTGATAGCCGGAATCGACATAGTGGATTTCGCCGGTAACCCCGGAAGACAGATCCGACAACAGATAAAGCGCCGAACCACCGACCTCGTCGATGGTCACCGTGCGGCGCAGTGGCGAGTTTCGCTGCTGGTAGGAGAACATGTGGCGGGCGTCCGAAATGCCGGCGCCGGCGAGCGTGCGCACGGGCCCAGCCGATATGCCGTTTACCCTGATGCCGCGCGGACCGTAATCGTTGGCGAGGTAGCGCACGCTGGCCTCCAGTCCGGCCTTGGCGACGCCCATGACATTGTAGTTCGGCATGACGCGGACGGAGCCCGCATAGGTCAGCGTGATCATCGATCCGCCGTCCTTCATCAAGGTGGCCGCATGGCGGGCGACCTCGGTGAAGGAGTAGCAGGAGATCACCATGGTGCGGACGAAATTGTCCCGGCTGGTGTCGGCGTAGAGGCCTTTCAACTCGTTCTTGTCGGAAAAGCCGATGGCGTGGACGATGAAATCCAGCCCGCCCCATTCGTTGCCCAGGGTCTCGAACGTGGCGGCGACCGAAGCGCTGTCCTCGACGTCGCACGGCACGACCAGCGAGGCGCCGAGCTTGTCGGCCAGCGGCTTGACCCGGCGTCCGAAGGCATCGCCCTGATAGGTGAAGGCGAGTTCCGCCCCGTGTTCGGATAATTTCCGGGCGATGCCCCAGGCGATCGAATGATCGTTGGCGACACCCATGACAAGCCCGCGCTTGCCCTTCATCAATCCGTCCATGGCCGGCAAATCCTTATGCGGAATAGCGCTGGAAAACGAGCGTGGCGTTGGTGCCACCGAAGCCGAACGAATTGGACAAAACAGTGTCGATCCTGGCATCGTCGATGCGCTTTCGCACGATCGGCATGCCCTCGAATTCGGGGTCGAGGGTCTCGATATGGGCGCTTTCGCCGATGAAACCGCCCTGCATCATCAGGATCGAGTAGATGGATTCCTGCACGCCGGCCGCGCCCAGCGAATGGCCGGTCAGCGACTTCGTCGAGGTGATGTACGGCATCTCTGGGCCGAACACCTCGCGGATGGCGCCCACTTCCTTGGAATCTCCCACCGGCGTCGATGTGCCATGGGTGTTGATGTAGTCGACCGGCGTGGAAACCGTGGCCAGCGCCTGGCGCATGCAGCGGACCGCGCCTTCGCCTGAAGGAGCAACCATGTCGTAGCCATCCGACGTCGCGCCATAGCCGACGATCTCGGCATAGATCTTGGCGCCGCGCGCCTTGGCATGCTCAAGCTCTTCCAGCACCAGCACACCGGCGCCGCCGGCAATGACGAAGCCGTCGCGATTGACGTCATAGGCACGGGAGGCGGTCGATGCCTTGTCGTTGAATTTCGACGACATGGCGCCCATGGCGTCGAACAGGTCCGACATCGTCCAGTCGAGATCCTCGTGGCCGCCGGCGAAGACGATGTCCTGCTTGCCCCATTGGATCAATTCATAGCCATTGCCGATGCAATGCGCCGAGGTCGAACAGGCCGACGAGATCGAGTAGTTGACGCCGTGGATCTTGAACCATGTGGCAAGCGTCGCCGATGCGGTCGACGACATTGCCTTCGGCACCGCGAACGGACCGATGCGCTTGGGACTGCCGTTCTTCAGCGTCGTTTCGGCAGCTTCGACGATGGTGCGGGTGGATGGTCCGCCCGATCCCATGACGATGCCGGTGCGCTCATTGGTGATGTCGCTCTCGCCGAGGCCCGCATCCGCGATCGCCTGGTCCATGGCGACGTGGTTCCATGCAGCCCCCTGGCTCAGGAAGCGCATCGCACGGCGATCGATCATCGCCGATGGATCGAGCGTCGGCGCTCCCCAGACCTGGCAGCGGAAGCCGTGTTCGGCGAAGGAATCCGAGAAGCTGATGCCTGATCTGGCGTCATGCAGCGAGGCTTGCACCTCGTTGGCATTGTTGCCGATCGACGACACGATGCCGAGGCCTGTGACTACGACACGTCTCATTCGCAACTCCTTCCAGGGATGCCGGCCAAGGGGGCTGGCCAGGGGTGCCGGTCAGCCGACCGCCGACTGCTTGGACAGACCGACTTTCAAATCCGTTGCCGCGTATATGGGTTCGCCATCCGCCTTCAGCCAGCCATCGGCGATGCCGAGCACCAGCCGGCCCCGCATCACGCGCTTGAAGTCGATGCCATATTCGACCTTCTTCACCGAGGGCGTGACCATGCCCTTGAATTTCACTTCGCCGGTCGACAGCGCCATTCCCTTGCCGGGTTCGCCAAGCCAGCCAAGGTAGAAGCCGGTCAGTTGCCACATGGCGTCGAGGCCGAGGCACCCCGGCATGATCGGATTGCCGATGAAATGGCAGGCAAAGAACCACAGGTCCGGCTTGATGTCGAACTCCGCGCGGATGAAACCCTTCTCGAAGGCGCCGCCGGTCTCGCTGATCTCGGTGATGCGGTCGAACATCAGCATTGGCGGATAGGGAAGCTGGGCGTTGCCCGGTCCGAACAGTTCGCCGCGGGCGCAGGCCAGCAATTCGTCGTACTCGTAGCTGGATTTACCCGCCATCAATCTCATCCCATATCGTTCCGGGCCATCGGGGGCCCTTGTCGTTGGTTTCCTAACACAATCTGTTTCAGGCCGGAAACCGGCGTTTGCGCTTAGCCTGCTCGTCTGCCTGGGTCAATGCGCGCTATTGATCGCATTCGGACGACAGAATATATGTCCTGAGAGGTCCGGTTTCGGCAGACGTTCATTTTTTTGCCATTCTGGGCGTGTCTTGGGGCGGAACTGTGGGGTTCGACGAGAAGATGGACCTGGACGGCCGGAAGGAAAATGTCGCTGTGGACAAGCGGGTCCGTGAAGCCGGGCTGAGGCCGACGCGTCAGCGCATTGCGCTGGCCGATCTGCTTTTCGCCAAGGGCGACCGGCATCTGTCGGCCGAGGAACTGCACGAGGAGGCGGTTGCCGCCGGCGTGCCGGTGTCGCTGGCCACCGTCTACAATGCCCTTCACCAGTTTACCCAGGCGGGACTTTTGCGCATCCTCGCCGTCGAAGGCGCGAAAACCTATTTCGACACCAACACCTCCGACCACCACCATTTCTACATCGAAGGCGAAAACCGTATATTCGACATCGACAGCGGTCCGGTGACGGTTGCCAACCTGCCGGAGCCTCCGGAAGGGATGGAGATCGCCAATGTCGACATCGTAGTGAGGCTGCGCCCCAAACGCTGCGAATGACTGGCGAGGCCAGAATCATCTGCCAAGCCAGAATTATCGGCCAGGGATGAAACCCCTCGATTTCGTAATCCGGCTCGAATGGGCGATCGTGGCACTGGCTGCCGTCATTTTCTACGGTTCGACCGGCATCTCCTGGTGGCTCTTCGGATTGCTTATCTTGGCGCCTGACCTATCGATGTCGGGCTATCTGGCCGGTCCGCGCGTCGGTGCCCTTGCCTACAACGCCTTGCACATCCTGATCGTGCCCGTGCTGCTGCTGCTCGGCGGGCACATGTGGGGCAATACGGCCGCGATGGCGGTTGCGCTGATATGGATCGCCCACATCGCCATCGACCGTGCGCTGGGCTACGGTCTGAAGCTGCCGACCGGCTTCCAGGACACCCATCTCGGCCGTATCGGGCATAAAGCCAGGACCGCGAAAGAGAATCAGTCCTTGACCCGTTCGCCGGGATAGGCGCCCCAGACGACCGACTGGGCAAGCCAGCCGGTGTGGCCTTCGAACGTCATTTCGCACCACTGGCCGTCGCAGGATTTGATCGTACCCATGACGCCAGGTTCGATCATCGCGACCACCCTTGCATCCTTGTCGGGGCTGTTGAGAAGATTGAGCCGGGTGCCCTTGCCACGCTGCCATGGTGCGACGATTGCCGTGCGTCGGCCGGAAAGCAGCGACTGGTTGATCCAGCCTTCCGAACCATCGGCATCGCGCACGCGGCGCCATGTGTCGAATTCCTGGATGATCTCCATCGGCAGGCCGGCCTTCATGTACATCCAGTCGACCGAGTAGTTGGCGCCGGGGCCGACGCGCGAGTTGACGCGGCCGGATTTCAGGCTGACGAATCGCGGCAGCGGCAGGCCGCTCGGCCCGAGCGTGACGACGCTCTGGGCAGGTGCAGCCGCACTCTGTGCCGCCGTAAGCGGAGAATAAAGCAGAGCGCCGAAAAATGCTGCACTGAGGGCCAGGCGAAGCGACGCGAAACCAGACACTTTCATTCCTTTCGGCGCTTGCCTCGGCGCCCCTTTTTCTTTGTCTTCGGCGGCACCGCTTGTTACATGGGTAATCGGCACCGCGACCGGCTTTCAGTTTCGCCGGTCTTGGTTAAAGAGGTCTCAACGAGATCGGGTTAGAGCAATTCCAGCAAACCTGTGAAGCGGTTTTGCGTTCGGAATTGCGGCAAATACTCGAGAGGGAAA
>NZ_RZQA01000289.1:0-6903 GCF_004022915.1 Mesorhizobium sp. M7A.F.Ca.US.006.04.2.1 | reverse complement strand
AGATGCAGGATGTCGGCATCGCGCACTATGTCGTCGGCACGGGTCGAACCGACGATCAGCACCGGCACGTTCTCGGCGATCAGGGCATCGAGGAAGGCCCGCCAGGCTTTCTTCGAGACGGTCGGATTCTCGTCGGCGAGATTGATGAGCTCGACGCCATGTTGGCGATGCAGCCATGCGATCTCCCTGGCGAATTTCACCGGATCGCGATGCCGCCAGCGGGTCCAGAAGCCGCGCTGGCCGCAATAGTTGCACAGATGCGGACAGCCGCGCGAAAACTGCATGACCACGGCCCGCTTGCCGCCCCAGTAGCTGTAACTGGTATGGTCGATCAGTTCCCAGCCGACGCGGTAGGCGTCGAGGTCGGCAATGGTCATGGCCGCCTGTGTGGCGAAGGGGCGGCTGAGATCGTCGCGATAGGCGATGCCGGCCACGCTCGCCGGCGGCTGGCGCATTTCCAGCCCTTCGACCAGCGCCACCACCGTCGCTTCGCCCTCGCCGCGCACGATGAAGTCGAAGGCATCGGTAGCGGCCAGGATGTCGCGCCAATGATAGGTCGGGAAAACGCCGCCATAGATGATGATGGTCGCCGGCTCGCGCTCCTTGATCATGCGCGCGATCGCCAAGGCGGTCGGGTGCGCCGAGGTCGAGCCGGAATGGCCGATCAGGACGAAGTCGGGGTGGTCCTCCAGTGCGCTGCGCACGACGTCATCGAGCGGCATCGGCCCGAACTCGGCGTCGACGAGGCGCACCTGATGGCCGGCATCGATCAGCGGCCCGCCGATCGCCAGCAGGCCGAGCGGCGGCAGGTGATCGTCGGGCACGCGGCTGCCGATGGCGGTGTGCGGCGGATTGATCAGGACGATTTTCATGGCGGACCTCCTGGGCAGTTGGTCCGCACAAGCTGGCCGGCGATGTGGACACGCGCTTGGCCCGTTTCAGCAGTTTGCGTGCAGCTTTTCCTCAAGGAGTGCGAAGGGCAGGCATTGTCATCGCCTGAGATGCCCGAGCGGCACATGGCCCGGGCCCTTGATGTTCTGCAGCACCAACTGCGTGTGGACGTCGCGCACGCCGTCGAGCCGCATCAGCCGGTGCATGACGAAAGCGTTGAGCTCGTCGACCGACGGCACCATGACATGCAGCAGAAAGTCATGGTCGCCGGTCATCGTCCAGCACGAGGAAACCTCGTCCATGCGCTGCACGGCGGCGATGAAGCTTTCGGGCGAGCCGTCGCTGTGGCTGACGAGGCGCACCTGGATGAACACCTCGACCATCAGCCCGACAGCGCGGCGGCTGATCACGGCGGCAAATCCCTTGATGATGCCGGCCTCCTGCAGCGCCTCGAAGCGCCGCGCGCATGGTGTCGTCGACAGGCCGATCTCTTGCGCCAGCTCTGAAACCGGTTTGCGCCCGTCGCGCTGCAGGACATCGAGCATCTTGATCTCGAAATCATCGAATCGAGGCATTTTCACTCCTTCCTGGGAATTTCTGAGTGAATATTATCCCGATTTCCGAATTCGAACCATCATCAAAACCGATTCGCCTCCGCAAATCCGCTTAACGTTCAGCACGTCAGCGATTTGCTTTGCGAGGAGAAAAACCATGACGACGATGAGCGTTGCCGAATACGCCCGCGACTGCGCGGCGCAAGGATTGCGCGGCGACTACTCGGTCTGCCGTGCTGATTTCACCGTGTCGCAGGGTTACGATTACAGCGATGAAGAGCAGGCGGTGTGGCGCACGCTGTGCGACCGCCAGACCAGACTGACGCGCAAGCTCGCCCACCATTCCTACCTCGACGGCGTCGAAAAACTCGGCCTGCTCGACCGTATTCCCGACTTCGACGAGGTCAGCGCCAAGCTGCGCAAACTGACCGGTTGGGAGATCGTCGCGGTGCCGGGGCTCATTCCCGCGGCTCCGTTTTTCGACCATCTCGCCGATCGCCGCTTCCCGGTCACCAACTGGCTGCGGACCAGGCAGGAGCTCGACTACATTGTCGAGCCCGACATGTTCCATGATTTCTTCGGCCATGTGCCGGCGCTGTCGCAACCGGTGTTCGCCGATTTCATGCAGATGTATGGCGAGAAGGCCGGCGACATCATCGCGCTGGGTGGCGACGAGATGATTTCCCGGCTCTACTGGTACACGGCCGAATATGGCCTGATGCAGGAGGCCGGCCAGCCGCTGAAGGCCTTTGGCGCCGGCCTTATGTCGTCGTTTACCGAGCTGCAGTTCGCGGTCGAAGGCAAGGACGCCCACCACGTGCCCTTCGACCTGGAAACGGTGATGCGCACCGGCTACGAGATCGACAAGTTCCAGCGCGCCTATTTCGTGCTGCCGTCCTTCGACGCCTTGCGCGATGCCTTCCAGACCGCCGATTTCGCGGCAATCGTCGCCCGGCGCAAGGACCAGCCGGCGCTCGACCCGGCGACGCTCTAGAGCAATTCCAGGAAAAGTGTGAAACGGTTTTCCGTCCGGAATTGCGTCAAACAAAGAGTTAGAGCGGATCGCCGTTCCGTGAAACGGTGAACTGCCCTAGGCAGCATGCTGCCCTGCAGCCGTCAGGCGGTGACCACCTTGCTGAGATGGTCGCCCAGCCGGCAGGCCAGCGCGGTGATCGTCGTCGTCGGGTTGCATTGACCCGACGTGCAGAACACCGAGGAGCCGCCGACATAGAGATTGTCCATGCCGTGCACCTTGCAGTTGGCGTCGACCACGCTCTTGCTGATGTCGGTGCCCATGCGCGTGCCGCCCATATGGTGATGGCCCGCCGTCTCGTCGTTGGTCGGATAGTCCTGACCATTGCTGATCCAGTCGGCAATGCGCACGCGGCCGAGATTCTTCTCGATCAGCGTTGCGCCGAACAGTCTGAGCCCTTCGAGAAGGGTGCGATGTTCCAGTTCGGATTTCTTCCAGTGCAGTTCGATGCGCGGCACGCCGGCATGGTCGACATCGGTCTTCGACAACTCGATCTGGTTGGAGGCCAGCGGCGCCTGTTCCCAGGCGACGTAGAGCTGGGCCGCGCAGCGCAGTCTCTGACTGAGCTGGTAGGACATCCATTCCGCCATGCTGGGCGCCGTGCAGGCGAGGTCGGCGATAAGGCTCTTGACCCCGGGATACGGCGTCTCGATCAGCCGGATGCCGAAATTCATGATCTGCAGCCGCTCCATGGCGGCGAGTGTCGGCGAGAAGAAGGCCTCGTTGACGGCGTCGACCTCGAACGCGTTATAGTCGGCCAGGATGGCGTTGCCACCCTCGAAGGTCGGATGCTCCATCCAGTAGCGGCCAAGCGCAGTTGCATTCGGCACGACGCCGCCGTTCGAGCGCTGGTTGGACCACAGAAGCAGCCGCGAATTCTCCAGCCCACCGGTGCAGACGATGAAATAGTCAGCGCTGAAGGAGCCGGCATCCTGCCCGTTTGACCACAGCCTGGCGCCAGTCACGCGTCTGCCGTCGCCGGCAAGTTCGGTGGCACAAGTGTTGAGCACCACCGCGATGTTCGTGGCCTTGTCGAGTTCATCGCCGAACTTTTCGGCGAAGCGCACGGCCGGGCTCTTGATCAGCTGCACCCAGCGAATATCGTCCGAGATCGGCATATCGGGCCGGAGGGCCGGAAGGTCGAGAATATCGCGCACTTCCGGCAGATAGGGTTCGATGTCGGTGCGGGCGATCGGCCAGCCCGTATCGGGTACCCAGGCCTTCGGCTCGAAATCCTGCTTGTCGAGCACGCGGCACCAGCCTGCCCAGTGGTTGGAACTGCCCCCCATGAACCGCAGCCGGGTGATGTCGAGATCGAAATAGAAATCCCCGACCGTGCTGCCCCGGTAAAAGTCCTGCGAGTCGTCGCTGAATTCGCGCGGACCGGCCTCCATCACCACCACCGGAATGCCGGCCGCGCCAAGCTTGCGGGCAATGGTCATGCCGGCCGGACCGGAGCCGAGGATGCAGACCTTCGGGGTGAAGTTCGCAGCGCGATACGCCTCGTAGCTGTCGAAGATCATGCCAGGTCGCTCCGCTTCAGGATCCAGCCACCGACCTCGACGATCTCGTTCGGGTCGGGCTTTGGACCGGCGGCATCGGCATCAGGCAGCTTGCGGAACAAAGACAGGGCAGGCAATGCGATCAACGCCTGCACGAGCGCGCGGCGTGACATTTTCTTGATGATGAAACTCATGGCTGGTCTCTCGGCTGGGCTTCGGCACTGCATGGCGTTCCCAGAACGGCAATTCCCGGAACGACACATGCATCACCGTGGAAGCCAGTATCGTGCCAAGTCTGGCCGCAAAGCAGTGAAAACCCGGCTAAGCGGTACAACCGAGTGCAAACAAGGTTAGAGTTTTCTTAACAGGCCGGTTGCGGCAGATCGGATCACGCCGCCTCGGAAATGCCGGTGTCGATGATCGTCAGGTTACGGCCCTGGTGCTTGGCCTGGTAGAGGCGTCGGTCGGCGGCGCGCATCAACTCCGACACGCTGGCTTCCTCGCCGCAGACAGTACCGCCGATGCTGACCGTGAGCGGAATGGTCCGCTCGTCGACGGGCCGGAAGCGGATCAGCTCGACTTCGCGGCGAATGCGCTCGGCGACGCGCTTGGCCTCCTGCTCGGTGGCGCCAACCAGAAAGGCGCCAAATTCCTCGCCGCCGATGCGGCCGAGCACATCGCCGCTGCGCACGCCGCGCTGAATCGCGCTGGCGATCAAAAGCAGCGCGTCATCGCCGGTCAGGTGGCCGAAATTGTCGTTGATGGTCTTGAAGTGGTCGGCATCGATGATCAGCAGCGCGCCGCGATCGGACTTGCGGCGCGAACCGTCGAGCGCCGCAAAGAAGCTTTCCCGGTTGAGCATGCCGGTCATGTCGTCGCGGCTCGCCTTTTCCGCCAGGCGGCGATGCGCGGCGGCGAGCTGGGCATGGGCTCGGGCGAGATCGCGATGCGCGTTTTTCAGCCTGTCGCTTTGCCAGAAAGTGCTTGCGCTGGCGGCCCACGCCAGCACCAGCGGACAGAGCGTGGAGGTCAGCCAGATCGTCCGGTTGACCGGAAATCCCATGGCCGGAACGATGATCAGGGTCAGCAGGAGAGAGGCCGCGACTGAGGCGAAAGCAACGGCGGCGGATCTCAGAATTATGCTGTTCATCGCTTGCTCCCACAAGACTGCCTCTCTGCCAGCAAGCCCTGAAGGCCACCTTTCCCAGATGCCTAAAATTTGAATCGTGAGACGATTTACGCAACCTCAACGAGCAGAAGTTGTGGATAAAGTCGCTTTCGGAATGCGCGTTTCATGCCATAAGGAGCCCATGACCACGCTCCCTGACCCCGCCCGCTTCGCCCATGTCACCGACTGGGTCTTCGATCTCGACAACACGCTCTATCCGCACCATTCGAATCTGTTCTCGCAGATCGACGTCAAGATGACCGCCTATGTCGGCGAACTGTTGGCATTGCCGCGCGACGATGCGCGCAAGTTGCAGAAGGAGCTCTACCGCGAATATGGCACGACGCTGAACGGCCTGATGACACGCCACGGCATCGACCCCGACGATTTCCTCGAGAAGGTCCACGACATCGACTATTCATGGCTGGTGCCCGATCCCGTTCTCGGCACCGCCATCCGCCAGCTTCCGGGCCGCAAGTTCATCTTCACCAACGGCGACCGCAGGCACGCCGAGCGCACCGCGCGCCAGCTCGGCATCCTCGACCATTTCGACGACATCTTCGACATCGTCGCTGCGGGGCTCAATCCCAAGCCGGCGCGCCAGACCTACGAGAAGTTCGCCGAACTCCACGCCGTCACCGGCCACAATGCGGTGATGTTCGAGGATCTTGCCCGTAACCTTTCGGTGCCGAAGTCGCTCGGCATGACCACGGTGCTGATCGTGCCGCGCAATTTCGAGCCGACCTTTTCCGAGATATGGGAGCGCGACCCGGCCAATGAGGATGATGTCGATTTCGTCACCGACGATCTGGCGGGGTTTCTGACGGCGATTGTGGAGAGGGGGGAGGGGAAATGAAGAAATGATGAAATGACGAATTGGGGATCGATCCGAACGCAGAGCCACAATCCCTTCATTCTTCAATTCTTCAATTCCCCGATCCGCAGCCCTACTCTCCTAACTTATAGAACCGGCTGATAATCCCCCACGCCTCATCCGCGGTGTCGACGAAGTCGATGATGTCCTGATCACCGGGGCTGATCGTGCCCTGCTCGGCGAGGAAATCGAGATCGATCGCCCGCTTCCAGAAGGATTTGCCGAACAGGATCACCGGCACGCGCTCCATGCGCCCTGTCTGGATCAGGGTCAGCGTCTCGAAGAATTCGTCCATCGTGCCGAAGCCGCCCGGAAACACCGCGACCGCCTTGGCGCGCATGACGAAATGCATCTTGCGGATAGCGAAATAATGGAAGTTGAAGCAGAGCTCCGGCGTCACATAGATGTTCGGCGCCTGCTCGTGCGGCAAGACGATGTTGAGGCCTATCGACGGCGCGCCGACATCGTCGGCGCCGCGGTTTCCCGCTTCCATCACGCCAGGCCCGCCGCCGGTCACCACGACATATTCGCGGTAATAGGAGGTAGCCGATTGCTGCGAGCAGAGGCGGGCGAATTTGCGCGCTTCCTCGTAGTATTTGCTGTTCTCTTCGAGGTTCTTCTTCTGCGTCTCGTTCTTGGCCGCCCAGGCCTCGCCGCCGGGTTCCGGCAGGCGCGCACCGCCGAACAGGATCACCGTCGAGCGGATGCCGCGTTCGGCTAGGATCATTTCCGGTTTCAGGAGTTCGAGTTGCAGCCTGACCGCGCGCAACTCGCGCCGCGTCATGAAGTCGGGATCGTTCCAGGCGAGCCGGTAGGTTTCGGCACGCGTCTGCGGCGTGTCAGGTACGCTCTTCGACCGCTCCAGATCCTCGTCCGAATCT
>NZ_RZQA01000288.1:0-6921 GCF_004022915.1 Mesorhizobium sp. M7A.F.Ca.US.006.04.2.1 | reverse complement strand
TCGCGGTGCCGTGCAGCAGGGTGGCTTCCACCACCTGGTCCATCAGTCTGTGCGCCGGGTTGAAGGCCGCTGCCGCCGACTGCGCGACATAGCAGACCTCGCGGCCGCGTAATTTGCGGAAGCCGTCCTTGCCGCCCTTGAGGATGTCGCGGCCGTTCAGGATCACCTCGCCGCCTGTGATGCGCACGCCGCCGCGGCCGTAGCCCATAGACGACAAGCCGATAGTCGACTTGCCGGCGCCGGATTCGCCGATCAGGCCGAGCACCTTGCCCTTCTCGAGCGTCAGCGAGACATCGTGCACCAGCACGATGTTCTTCGGCGGTTCGCCGGGCGGGAAGACGGTAGCCTCGATGCGCAGATTGCGGATGTCGAGCAGCAGGCCTGACTTCGGTTGCCCGAGCTTCGCTTTGGTGTCGGCCATCACCCGCGTCCTCCCTTGAGGCTTGTCGTCCGGTTGAGCACCCAGTCGGCAACCAGGTTGACGGAAATCGCCAGCAGCGCGATCGCCCCCGCTGGGATGAGTGCGGCCGCGATGCCGAACACGATGCCGTCTTTGTTTTCCTTGACCATGCCGCCCCAGTCGGCGTCCGGTGGCTGCACGCCAAGGCCGAGGAACGACAGCGTCGACAGGAACAGCACCGCGTAGATGAAGCGCAGACCGAGTTCGGAAACCAGCGGCGACAATGCGTTGGGGAGGATCTCGCGGAAGATGATCCAGCCGCTGCCTTCACCGCGCAGTTTCGCCGCTTCGACATAGTCCATGACGTTGATGTCGACGGCGACCGCGCGCGACAGGCGATAGACGCGGGTCGAATCCAGAATGCCCATCACCAGGATCAGCGTCACCAGATTGGTCGGCAGCACCGACAGCACGACGAGACCCATGATCAGCGTCGGGATCGACATCAAGAGATCGACGAGGCGCGACAGCAGCGTGTCGAACCAGCCGCCGAAGACGGCCGCCGAGAAGCCGAGAATGGCGCCGAGCGAGAACGACAGCGCGGTGGCCAGCACCGCGATGAACAAAGTGATGCGGGCGCCGTAGATCATGCGCGAAAGCAGGTCTCGGCCGAGATTGTCGGTGCCCAGCAAATGGGCAGCCGACATCGGTTCCCAGACGTCGCCGACGATTTCGCCATTGCCGTGCGGCGCGATCCAGGGGGCGAAGACCGCCGCAAGCACGAACAATGCCGTCAGCACGATGCCGATCAGCGCGGGGATGGGGATGCGTTTGATATCGAGCATATCCGCCCCCCTATTTCGGATGTCTGAGACGCGGATTGGCGACGATCGCCGCTATGTCCGCAATGATGTTCAGGCTGATATAGACGGCGGCGAAGATCAGGCCGACCGCCTGCACCACCGGCACATCTCGCTTGGTGACGTGGTCGACCAGATACTGTCCCATGCCCGGATAGACGAAGATCACCTCGACCACGACGACGCCAACGATCAAGTAGGCGAGGTTGAGCATGACGACATTGATGATCGGCGCGATGGCGTTGGGGAAGGCGTGCTTGCGGATGACGTTGAAAGCCGACAGGCCCTTCAGTTCCGCCGTCTCGACATAGGCCGACTGCATGACATTGAGGATCGCCGCGCGTGTCATGCGCATCATGTGGGCGAGCACGACCAGCGTCAGCGCCGTCGCCGGCAAGGCGATCGCCTGCATCCGTTCGCCAAAAGGCATGCCGTCATAGACGGTCGAAATGCCGGGGAAGATCTGCCATTTCACGGCGAAGAAATAGACCAGCACATAGCCGATGAAGAATTCGGGAAACGAGGTCGAGGCCAGCGCCAGCCCGGAGATCAGCTTGTCGACCCAGCCATTGCGGTAGCGCACCGCGATCAGGCCGAGGATGATCGCCAGCGGCACGGCGACGATCGCCGCCCAGAAGGCGAGGAACAGCGTGTTCCACAGCCGTCCCTTGATCGACGTGGCGATGTCCTGCCCGCTCGACATGGCCGTGCCGAGATCGCCGGTCAGCACGCCGCCCAGCCAATGAAAATACCTGAGATAGGCTGGCTGGTTGAGTCCGAGCTGCTCGCGCAGATTGGCAAGCGACTCCGGCGTCGCCGACTGTCCGAGAATGGCTTGCGCGACGTCGCCGGGCAGGATCTGGGTGCCGGCGAAGATCAGGACCGAAACGGCCAACAAGAGCAGAATGCCCAGCGCAACGCGCTGGGCCACCAGTTTCAAGATGGGTGAGGACATATCCGCAAGGCCAAGCTCAGGCTTCGAGCCAGCACTTCGCCAGCGCGTAGCCGTTCATCAGCTCCTGATGCGGATCGTCGACCCAGCCGCCGACCTTGGCGCCGGTAGCGTCGATGAACTGGTTGAACATCGGCAGGATCAGGCCGCCCTCGTCTCGTACCAGGACAGCCATGTCATGATACATCTGCTTGCGCTTGGTCTCGTCGAGCTCGGCGCGCGCCGCCAGCACCATCTTGTCGAAGTCAGGACGCTTGAAACGCGTGTCGTTCCAGTCGGCGGTCGACAGATAAGCGGTGGAGTACATCTGGTCCTGGGTCGAGCGGCCGCCCCAGTAGGACGCGCAGAAGGGCTGCTTGTTCCAGACCTCGTTCCAATAGCCGTCGCCGGGCTCACGCTTCAGCTCGATCTGAATGCCGGCCTTGGCCGCGCTCTGCTGGAACAACTGCGATGCATCGACGGCGCCCGGGAAAGCGACGTCCGAGGTCCGCAGCAGGACGGCGCCGTCGTGGCCGGACTTCTTGAAGTGGAACTTGGCCTTGTCGGGATCGTACTTGCGCTGCTCGATCTCGGTAAACAGCGGATAGGACGCATTGATCGGGAAGTCGTTGCCGAGCGAACCGTAGCCGCGCAGGATCTTGTCCAGCATTTCCTCGCGGTCGATGGCCAGCTTCAGTGCCATGCGCAAATCGGCGTTGTCGAACGGCGCCGTGTTGCAATGCATGATGAACACGTAGTGGCCAGGACCCGCGTGGTTGCGGATGGTGACGCCCGGCAGGCGCTTGATCAGGTCGACGATCTTCGGCTCGACGCGGTTGATCACGTTGACCTGGCCGCCCTGCAGGGCGGCCGTGCGCGCCGTCGCATCGTTGATGACGATGATCTCGATCTGGTCGGCATGGCCCATCTTGTCGCCCTGCCAGTAATTGGCGAAACGCTCGCCGCCATGGCGCACACCGGGCTCATTGGTCGTGACCTTGTAAGGACCGGCCGAAATGCCTGCGTCAGCCTTGTCCTTGCCGCCATTTGGTTGGACGATCAGGTGATAGTCGCTGAGCAAATAGGGCAGATCGGCATTGGCCTCCTTCAGCGTCAGCACGACTTCCTTGCCGCTGGCCTTGATGGTCTCGATACCTTTCATGTAGCCGAGCGCGCCGGATTTCGACTTCTCGTCGGAATGGCGCTCAAGTGTGGCGGCCACGTCCTCGGCGGTCACTGTCTTGCCGTTGTGGAATTCGACGCCGTCGCGGATCTTCAGCGTCCACACCTTGGCGTCGTCCGACGAGCCGATCTCCTCGGCGATGCGGTTCTCGAGCTTGCCTTCCGGCGAAAGCTCGACAATCAATTCGCCCCACATCTTGCCGAAGGCGAACGGCACCTGAGTCATGAACAGTGCCGGATCAAGGCTGTTGGTGGATTCGCCGCCGACAAGTCCGGCCTTCAGTGTGCCGCCCTTGACCGGGCCTGCCGCGCGTGCAGCGCTTGAAAGCAGCGAGTTGGCGAAGGGCGCGGAGATACCGAGCGCCGCCGCCCGGCCGAGAAAATCACGACGGCTCAGTTTGCCCGACGCGACACGCCGGCTAAGAAATTCCAGTTCGTTCGACATTTTGAGTTCCTCACTCTGTTGGTTCGACTCTGCGGTCGTTTTTCTTGTTTCTTGTGAGGAGAATAATGACCGCAAGGGAAAGCGGTAAGCAAGACCGAATGCGACATGCCGTGGCGTAAATCGTACGTCGCAATTGGACCAATGAAATCGGCATTCAAAGAAGCGCGCGCGGCACCTTCTCCTCGAAATTGCGCTCGAAGACGAGGGTTTCGTCCTCATAGGCCTCGATTCTGGCGCTGACGATGAAGTTTTGCGCATCCGATCGCATTTCGGCTGTCGTTTCGGTGCGTACTGACCATCCGTTTCGCGACAGGGTCTGCGTCCAGTGCGTCTTCCCCGAGGCCGACAGCGGATCGTCGGGATGGATCGTCCAGGTCTCGCGGGCGATGCTGCCATTGGCGAGGCGATGGGCGAGATCACGCACCTCGCCGAAATCGTCAACAATGGAAAGCGTCACCATTCCGGTCTTCTCATCACGATCGACATGGCGCTCTGAATTGGCGGCGCGGATCGTCTCTGTTGCCCAGGGGGTGGCACCTTCCGGCTCGGCGAACGTCACTTCGTCGCCTGTCGCCAGCGGCCGCAGCGGCAAATTGAGCGTCGCCGTCGACAAGGTGAGCTGGACCGGCTCCGGCGACGGCCAGATGGCAGGCCAATAGGCGTTCGAAACGGCAACACGCAGCCGGTGGCCGGCCGGCACGCGATAGGCGCATTGATCGAGCACGACGCGCACCGAGACGGTTTCGCCCGGCACCAGCGCCTCGGGGAATTCGTGCGAATTGCGGTGCGTCAGATTGAGCACGCCATAGGAGATCAACTCCGAGGCGCCGTCGGGATGCACATCGCAAAGCCGGACCGCGATGTTGGCCTGCGGACGATCAGAGGATAGCCGCAGCTCGACCTCCGGCGCTCCGACGATGTCGATCGGCTCGCTGAGTTCCGGCTGGTCGAAACACACCGACAGCGCATCGTCGGGGCGCTGGTCGCCGGGCAGTTCGGGGCCGAAGGTGAAGGGAAAATACTCGCCGCCGGCCAGGCCGCAGCTTTGCGGAGAGGCGATGATGGCGGGTTTTTCCGTTGAGGGGATCAGATCGACTGTTTGCATCTTGATGGTTGGCGAGGGCCATTCCTGCTCCGCCACCCAACGGCCGGGACGCTCGGGGTGCCAGCGCGCCGGACGCACGCTGTCCATGACATAGGCGCGGTAGGCCGGGTCGGCCTCGACGCCGGTGTCGACACCCTTCAGCCAGCGGTCCCACCAGCGCAAGGCCTCCTGCAGGAAGCCGATGGCAGGCTTGGGCCCGGCGTAGTGCGGGTATTTGTGGATCCATGGCCCGACGATGCCCTTGACCGGGGCTTGGATGTTGGTCGCCAGATGCGAGACGGTGTTGCGGTAGCCGTCATGCCAGCCGCCGATCGACAGCACGGCGGCTTTGACGGCGGAAAAATCCTCGCAGATCGAGCCGCGCTTCCAGTAGGCATCACGGTGCTGGTGTTTCAGCCACAGCGGCGCCAGGAAGGATTGGTTCTCCAGCCGGGTCAGCCACAGATCGCGCCACCGGTTGTCGCCGGCCAAAAGCGGATCCGGCGGCCGCGACGAGTAGGACAGCATGGTCGAGGCCCAGCCGAAATTCTCGATCAGCAGGCAGCCGCCCTTGTAGTGGATGTCGTCGGCATAGCGGTCGACGGTCGAGCACAGGCTGATCACCGCTTTCAGCGCCGGCGGCCGCTTGGCCGCCACCTGCAGGCAGTTGAAGCCGCCCCAGGAAATGCCCATCATGCCGACATTGCCGTTGCACCAGGGCTGGCTTGCCGCCCAGGCGATGACGTCGCAGGCGTCCTGCAATTCCTGCTCGGAATATTCGTCGTCCATCAGCCCTTCGGAATCGCCATTGCCGCGCATGTCGACGCGGATCGAAGCATAGCCGTGGCCGGCGAAATAAGGATGCGTCAGCTGATCGCGAAAGATGGTGCCGTCGCGCTTGCGGTAGGGCAGATGCTCTAGGATGACAGGCACCGGATCGTCGCCCGCATCCTCCGGCATCCACACCCGCGCCGACAGGCGGCAGCCATCCGGCATGACGATGCCCATATCCGGGAATTCGACGATTTTGCGGGCAAATTCGGTGACGGTTTTCATGGCATGCTCCAGGATCGCCAGATGATGGAACCTGCCGTGCCGCGTCGTGGGCCAGCCAACGAATTCGGCTGGTCAATCCGCGTCAGTTCAGCGGGATATCGTTATCGTCCTTGTTCGCCTGATAGATGTTGGACAATTCATCGTAGCGCGCCGAAATCGCGCCGATACGGGTCTCCAGCCGTCGCCGCTCTGCCTCGGGCAACGCTCGCACCAGCCTGCGGATAGAAAAGCTCTTCCAGTAGGCATTCTCGGCATTGTAGCCGCCGGGATCGAGGGTGAAGACCTCTTTCAGGATCTTCAGGTCGTGCGGGATGGCGAAGCTGTCGCGCGAATCCTCGTGGCTGAACAGATAGTAGAAATTATCGAAGCCGGTCCAGGTGATCGCCGACAGGCACAGCGAGCAGGGTTCGTGCGTGGCGATGAAGATGGCGTCTTTCGTATCGACGCGCTCAGCCCTGGGCATTTCGTAGAAACGCTTCAGGCAGTGTACCTCGCCATGCCAGAGCGGGTTTTCCATCTCGTTGTTGGTTTCAGCCAGCACCAGCGAACGGTCGTCCTTGCGCAGGATCGCCGCGCCGAACAGCTTGTTGCCATAGGTAACGCCCTCGGCCGTCTTCGGCACGATGTCGTGCTCGATCACATCGAGCAGGCGGTCGATCAGTGAAATATCGGTCACAGGAGGCTCTCGTTGGGCAAGTGGATCTCGTAGGCGTGCGAGAAATGGAACTCTTCGAGATTGGAGCCATCGCCGCCACGGTCGACGATCAGGAAGTCCTGAGCCTCGCCGAGCGGCGTCAGCACGCCATGCCAGAGATTGCGCCGGTAATTGATACCTTGTCCGGGTGCGGTGATGAAGGCATGCGGCTCGCCCGGCCCCTGCTCCCCGTCATGGCAGACGACGACCAGGAAGGGGCGCGGCGAGAGCGGGATGAAGGCCTGGCTGCCGAAGGGATGGCGCTCGAC
>NZ_RZQA01000287.1:0-6935 GCF_004022915.1 Mesorhizobium sp. M7A.F.Ca.US.006.04.2.1 | reverse complement strand
CTTCTGAAATGGAGGAAGGTGCCACAATTGTCGGCGGCCGCTGGCTCAGTTCCGGCCTGCGCCTTTGCGTTACGCCAACAGAGCATCTTTTTGTCGTCCCTTGCGCATCGTCCCGTCCACAAGAGCCCGACAGTGGCAGCCATGATCGATACCGCATCGCCGATCGTCGCATCGCCAGCCGTCTCGCCGCGCGAGGAGCGCGTCGGCATGCTTTTGGTCTTCCTGTCGGCGCTGATGTGGAGTTTCGGCGGCGCCATCGCCCGCTTCATCACTGTCGGTGACAGCTGGACGGTCATTTTCTGGCGATCCGTGTGGGCAGCCGCCTTCCTGGTCTGCTTCATGGTTTGGCGTGACGGCTGGCGTGGCATGCTGAAGCTGTTCCGCGACATGGGGTTGCCCGGCCTTGCCGTCGGGATCTGCTTTGCCACGGCATCGACCGCCTTCGTCGTGGCGCTCGCCTACACCACCGTCGCTAACATCCTTTTGATGCAGGCAGGCGTGCCGTTGCTGGCGGCGCTGTTTGCTTGGGCATTGTTTCGCGAAAGGGTTGGTGTCGCGACCTGGGTGGCAATCGCCGCCGTCATCACCGGCGTCGCCATCATGGTGTCGGAATCGCTCGATGGCGCCGTCTCGCCCATGGGCGATGGGCTGGCGCTGTTGATCGCGGTCATGTTTTCGGTCGCCACCGTCATCACCCGGCGGTTCTCCGGCGTGCGCATGACGCCGGCGACGTGCCTCGGCACCATGCTCGCGGCCGGCTTTGCCGTCTCGCAGGCATCGACCCTCGCCGTATCTGGCAGTGACATGGGCTTTCTGTTTGCCTTCGGCGTGGTCAATCTCGGCCTCGGCCTGGCCTTCTTCGCCACCGGCGCGCGACTGATCCCGGCGGCCATCGCGGCGCTGCTCGGCACGTTCGAGCCGATCCTCGGCCCGATATGGGTCTGGCTCATTCATTCCGAGGTGCCGTCGGGGCGCACCATCATCGGCGGCGCGGTTGTGGTCACGGCGCTGCTCGTCCATATCGGGCTCGAATTCAAGCGCCAGGCAAGGCCCGAACGCGCAGGGGTCACCGGGGTGCCGTCACCTAATTGAAGCGGCCTGCAGCTTTGCCATTGACAACGTCGCTGCGGCACGGGCAGGCTGGGAATACGGCAACAACAAGACAGGCGTATCTTGCCAAGTCTCCCAGCCGGTCCGATCGGGACCGGACCATATCGTCGTATCTCTGCCCGCGCCATGGCGAAAGCCTCTGACGGTATTGGCACGCCTCCCAGGCCGCCTCAGGGGCATCCAACCATCGCATCCAACCGCCTGCATGGTCTCGGCAGTTCGCGCTTGTCGCCCCTTGGAAAGCTCAATAGTCTGAAGAAAATGCCGGTCGCGCTGATGTCGCGACGAGCCGGTGAAGGAACACTCATCAAAGGAGAATAGCATGATCCGCAAAGCGCTCTGGCTTTCGGCAACGTCGGCATTCCTGACATTTTTCACCGTCGGCGGTCACGCCGAAGATCGTGTCGTCAACGTCTTCAACTGGTCGGACTACATCGACAGTTCGATCATCGACGATTTCACCAAGGAAACCGGCATCAAGGTCGTCTATGATACCTTCGATTCCAACGAAATCCTTGAGACCAAGCTGCTTGCCGGCGGCAGCGGCTATGACGTCGTCGTGCCCAGCGGCAATTTCCTTGCGCGCCAGATCCAGGCCGGCGTGTTCCAGAAGCTCGACAAGTCGAAGCTGCCCAACATCTCCAACATGTGGGATACGGTTTCGGAACGCACTGCCAAGTACGACCCCGGCAACGAATACTCGGTCAACTACATGTGGGGCACGGTTGGCATCGGCTACAACATCAAGAAGGTGCAGGCGGCGCTCGGCACCGACAAGATCGACAGCTGGGATGTCTTCTTCAATCCCGACAGCCTGGCCAAACTGAAGGACTGCGGCGTCTACGTGCTGGACTCGCCGGCCGACATCATTCCGGCTGCACTGAAATATCTCGGCCTCGACCCGAACAGCACATCGCCCGACGATATCGCCAAGGCCGAGGAGACCTTGCTCAAGGTCCGACCTTATATCAGGAAGTTCCATTCCTCCGAATACATCAACGCGCTCGCCAACGGCGATATCTGCCTGGCCGTCGGCTGGTCGGGTGACGTGTTCCAGGCCCGCAACCGCGCGGTCGAGGCCAAGCAGGGCGTCGAGATCGGCTATTCCGTGCCGAAGGAGGGTGCGCAGATGTGGTTCGACCAGATGGCGATCCCTGCCGACGCGCCGCATGTCGCAGAGGCGCTCGAGTTCATCAACTACATGATGAAGCCGGAAGTTATCGCCAAGTCGTCGAACTACGTGCTCTACGCAAACGGCAACAAGGCTTCGCAGCAATTCGTCGACAAGGCACTGTTGGAGGATCCCTCGGTTTATCCCGATGCCGAGACCATAAAAAAGCTCTACACCGTCTCGCCATACGATCCCAAGACCCAGCGCGTCATCACGCGCACCTGGACCAAGATCGTCACCGGCCAGTAAGCAATCCGACACGGTCCCGGCAGCCACCTGCCGGGACCGTTTTTACCTGGGGCAAGAAGCAAGAAAATCAGGACGGAGTGGGACATGAAATCGCTTGGCAGCATCCGCAGGGATTTTGCACCGTGGAACGACCCGAACGCCAAGCCGTACATCCAGTTCGACAACGTCACCAAGAAGTTCGGTGACTTCACCGCCGTCAACAATCTGTCTCTGACCATCTTCGAGCGCGAGTTCTTCGCGCTGCTCGGTGCTTCCGGTTGCGGAAAGTCGACGCTGCTCAGAATGCTCGCCGGCTTCGAGGAGCCGACAGCCGGCCGCATTCTGCTCGATGGCCAGGATCTGCGCGGCATCCCGCCCTACCGGCGGCCTGTCAACATGATGTTCCAGTCCTATGCGCTGTTCCCGCATATGACGGTCGAGAATAACATCGCCTTCGGCCTCAAGCAGGACGGCATGCCGAAGCCCGAAATCGCATCGCGCGTTGCCGAGATGCTGAAGCTGGTCAAGCTCGAGCAGTTCGCCAAGCGCAAGCCGCATCAACTGTCCGGCGGCCAGCGCCAGCGCGTCGCGCTCGCCCGCTCGGTCGCCAAGCGGCCGAAGGTGCTGCTGCTCGACGAGCCGCTCGGCGCGTTGGACAAGAAGCTGCGCGAAGAGACGCAGTTCGAACTGATGGACCTGCAGCAGAATCTCGGCCTGACCTTCGTCGTCGTCACCCACGACCAGGAAGAGGCGATGACCATGGCCGATCGCATCGCCATCATCGACAAGGGCGAGGTGATGCAGGTGGCAACGCCGGCCGAAGTTTACGAGGCGCCGGGATCGCGTTTCGTCGCTGGCTTCGTCGGCAACGTGAATATGTTCGAGGGCAAGATCGCGCGTGGCGAGGCGGGCAGCGCCAGCATAGACGCCGGCAACGGCATCACCATCCGCACCGACAATGCCGGCACCGCCGGGGCTGGGACGGCCGTCACCTTCGCCATCAGGCCCGAAAAGATCAAGGTGTCGTCGAAGAAGCCGGCCGAGGCCGTCAACGCCATCGAGGGCGAGGTCTACGACATCGCCTATCTCGGCGACATGACCGTCTATCATGTCAGGCTGGACGACGGCCAGGTGGTGCGCGCCAGCACCATGAACGCGGCCCGCATCACCGAGGATCCGTTGAGCTGGAACGACCGCGCCTGGGTTTCCTTCCGGCCCGACGCCGGCGTCGTGCTGACGCGGTAGGGGGCGACCATGTCGAGCGCCGCCGTCACCACAGCATCAGCCTCTCCGGCATCCAATGCCGGCAGATCCATCCTTGCCAGGCTGGGTGCTGCCTTCGTTGGCCGACTGGTCATCATCATCCCGTATGTCTGGCTGCTGTTCTTCTTCCTCATTCCGTTCGTCATCGTCTTCAAGATCTCGCTGTCGCAGACGGCGATCGCCATTCCGCCCTATACGCCGGCGCTCGATTTCAGCGGCGGTATCTCAGGGTTCCTGGCTCAGCTGAAACAGCTCAGCCTCGACAACTACACCTGGCTGACGCAGGACGCGCTCTACTTCAACGCCTATGTGACCAGCGTCATCATCGCCGCGGTCTCGACGGTCCTGACATTGCTCGTCGGCTACCCCATCGCCTACGGCATGGCGCGCGCGCCGGCGACGATCCGCCCGACCTTGCTGATGCTGGTCATCCTGCCGTTCTGGACCTCGTTCCTGATCCGCGTCTACGCCTGGATCGGCATTCTCAAGCCCGAAGGGCTGCTCAATCAGCTGCTGCTCGCCACCGGCATCATCCACCAGCCGCTGATCATCCTCAACACCTATACGGCGATTTTCATCGGCATCGTCTATTCCTACCTGCCGTTCATGGTGCTGCCGCTCTATTCCGCGCTCGAGAAGATGGACTATTCGCTGATCGAGGCGGCCAAGGATCTCGGTTGCCCGCCGACCAGTGCGTTCTGGAAAATCACCTTCCCGCTGTCGCTGCCCGGCGTCATCGCCGGTTGTCTGCTGGTGTTCATTCCGGCCGTCGGCGAATTCGTCATTCCCGATCTGCTCGGCGGATCGCAGACGCTGATGATCGGCAAGACGTTGTGGAACGAGTTCTTCGCCAATCGCGACTGGCCGGTATCGTCGGCCGTGGCCGTCATCCTGCTGTTGCTGCTGATCGTGCCGATCATGCTCTTCCAGCGGGCTCAGGCGCGCGCTCAGGAAATGGACAGGTGACCTCATGAACGCCACCTGGAGCCGCTTCAACATCACCTCGATCGTGCTTGGCTTTGCCTTTCTCTACCTGCCGATCGTGCTGCTCATCGTCTTCTCGTTCAACGAATCGAAACTGGTCACGGTCTGGGGCGGTTTCTCGACCAAATGGTACGTCTCGCTATTCCACAACCAGGGTCTCATGGACGCGACCTGGGTGACGGCGCGTGTTGGCCTGATCTCGGCCACGGTTGCGACGGTGCTGGGCACCCTGGCGGCACTCACCTTGACCCGCTACACGCGCTTCAAGGGCAGGGTGCTGTTTTCCGGCATGGTCTTTGCGCCGCTGGTCATGCCGGAAGTCATCACCGGCCTGTCGCTGCTGCTGCTCTTCGTCGCCGTCGGGCTCGACCGCGGCTTCCTCACCGTGACGCTCGCCCACATCACGCTGACCATGTGCTTCGTCGCCGTGGTCGTGCAGTCGCGGCTCATGACTTTCGACCGCTCGCTGGAAGAAGCCGCGATGGATCTTGGCGCAACGCCGGTGAAGACCTTCTTCCAGATCACATTGCCGGTCATCATGCCGGCGATCGTCTCCGGCTGGATGCTGGCTTTCACCCTTTCGCTCGACGATCTGGTCATTGCCAGCTTCACCTCCGGGCCGGGCGCGACGACGCTGCCGATGAAGATCTACAGCCAGGTTCGCCTCGGCGTGACGCCGGAAATCAACGCCGCCTGCACCATCCTGATCGCCGTCGTGGCGATCGGCGTCATCATCGCCTCGCTTGCCAACAAGCGGCGTGAGGTGCAGCGCCAGCTCGACGAGCAGGCCGCGCAGCGCGGTTGAAGATGAAAACGCGACCCCTTATTCCCCGGAAACGCCGCGGCTGATCGGGGAAATGAACGGCGTGCTCCAGGTTCCGCCGACGAAGAACGACGACTGGTTGGGGCCTTGCTGGCCGTTGGCCTGCGTTGCCGCCTGGTCAGGCTGAATGACGCCGCCGGACAAGGCCAGTCCGCGCCCGGCGTAGGACGCGATGCCGGACAGCCAGATCTTGTACTTCGCTGAATTGGCCTCGGCCTTGTCGATTCGCGCCACGCCCTTCGAAATGGTGGCCTTGATCTCGGCACCGTCGATCGGCAATGTTGCGTCGGAGACATCGTCGAGCGCGAAGAAGCCGCCCTGTTCGGTATGTTTGAGGAAGGCCGGCAGGTTGAGCTTGCTCAACGCACCCGGCCCGAAGGTCGCCGAGACCGAGCCGTCGGCATTGTCGAAGATGGAATCCCAGGTTCTGCCCGGCCCCTTGAGGATCACCGAGACGGTGCCCGTGCCGACCGGCACCAGCCGCGTCATCCCTGCCGCCGTGCCGAAAGCACCGCCGTCGATGTCGGACGCCAGAAGGCGGATTTCGACCTGCGAGCCTTCCGGCTTGCGATCGAAGCGAAGGCTGGTCTGGATGTTGCCGCCGAAGGCCGAGGCATCGGAGATGTCGAAGACGGACAGACCATCCTTGACCTGGGCCGTGGCGGCGACGTCGGCGAGCTGGATCGGCCCCGCCGTGGCGTGCGCCGCCGACAGCCTGAGATCGAGATTGATCTTGTCGGCGAAACTTGTGTCGATTTCGCCAGGCCCCGCCCCTCCGGTCGGCACCAGCGGGGTGAAGGCCGACAGAAACGATCTGAGGTCGAGCGTGTCGAAGGCGAGCGTGCCGGAGATCACCGGTTGTGCTTCACCAAGCGAGAGGTCCAGCGCACCCATCCCCGGATTGTTGTCGAGTGCAATCGCCGTGTTGTCGAACTTGACGCGCCCGCCGGTCGCGGTGATCTTGCTCGAAATGCTGACCGAGCCGATCGCCGCACCCGGAGCGATGCCGGCCTGCGACCATTCCAGGACACGCCGCAGCGAGGGCGCCGAGAACTTCGCTTGACCGTCGAAATAGGTATTTTCAGACATGCTGGCCGTGCCGTCGAACGAGAAGGTGGCGGGCGCCGCCTTGAAGGACAGTGTCAGCGGCGCCGTGCCGCCGGCAAACAGCACAAGCGGTTTGGCCGAGGCGACGTCCAGCGCGACGCTTTCGCCCCGCCAGATGCCGGTTGCCGACAGCGTCGCATTGCTGTTCATCGCCGCCCAATTTGCCTGACCGTTCAAGCTGCTCAGGATCTCGACGTCCTTGCCGCCGATGGAGGCTACCATGCGGCCGTCGCGAAACTCGACCGTGCC
>NZ_RZQA01000286.1:5562-6945 GCF_004022915.1 Mesorhizobium sp. M7A.F.Ca.US.006.04.2.1 | reverse complement strand
GAAGGTAATGCATGCGAAAATCCAGACGATCCGCGGCGAGAGCCGCCTTCAGGCTCCAGAGCGCAATGACCGCCGTCCGAAACTGGCGCTGCGCCAGCGGGCCAGCGACCACCCCATGGCGATGTTCATGGTGCTGGCTGCTTGCGCCTTCGTCGGCATGGCGTTCACGCCGACAATCGGGCCGGCCTTCGCTTCGTTGAATCCGCCGGCCAATCTCATCGACGGCGCGCAGACGACGACCAGGACCGCGCGTCTGCCGGTGCCGTTGACCGACTTCGCCTGCAAGGGCCAGGCCTGGGGTGCCGAGAGCATGGATTGCCTGCGCGCCATCGCCGAACAGTCCGGAACACACAAAAGCCGGGCGATCCGCATGATCGCCAATGCCGCGCCGTTGACCGGCACGCCGAATATTTTCTGATTTCCGTCGAAGCATGATCCCGAAAACCGTTCCCGTTTTGTGGACCATGCTCTGACCTCCCCGAGCGCCCTCCAGTGCGCTCCTTTTGGCTCCCGCCCCCGGGAGCCTCTTTTTTTATCCTTTCAAGGCCGCCTGTTCGGCGATGGCGGAGAGCACGCTGCGCACATCCAGCGTGCTGAACGGCTTTTCCAGAATCTGCGGTCGCTGGTGCGCCGGCAAGGCTTCGATTTCGGCTTTGGCACCGATCAGGTCTCCGGTGACCAGCACGAAACGCCGCGCCAAATCGGGCTTTTCGGCGAGCAGCTCACGATAGATCGATATGCCGCTGACGCCGGGCATGCGCAGGTCCGAAAAAACGATGTCCGGCGGCATGTGGCCGCTCAAGGTGGCGGCGCCCGATTCCCAGACGGGCACGATCCGCGACTTGATGCCCATCAGTTCGAGGATGTCCGAGAGCGAGCCGGCGACATCCGGCTCGTCGTCGATGATCAAGGCATGGCGCAGGCCGCTCGATCGCGGCTGGTTGTCGCCGGCGGTGGCGAGGCCGGCCACGATGGCCGGCAGCTGGACGACGAAACGCGCGCCTCTCGGGAGCACTTCCTCGAACCAGACATTGCCATTGTGCCGCTCGATGATCGATTTCGAGATCGACAGGCCGATGCCGGTGCCGACGCCGACCGGCTTGGTGGTGAAATAGGATTCGAAGATGCGGCCGCGGATCGCTTCGGGCACGCCGGGCCCATTGTCCTCGACCGAAAAGCAGGGATGATCCCGGTCGCTGCGGAACGTCCGCACCTTGATCAGCCGGTCGCCGGCAATGCCAGCCAAAGCGTGCTGGCTGTTGATGAGGAAATTGGCCGCCACCTGCGTCACATGGTCGGCGTCGGCCATGGCCAGCAGCGGGCCTGCGGCGAAATCGGTGTCGATGATGATGCCGCTTGAGCGCGCGCCATAGGCGGTCAACT
>NZ_RZQA01000286.1:0-5552 GCF_004022915.1 Mesorhizobium sp. M7A.F.Ca.US.006.04.2.1 | reverse complement strand
CACTTCAAGTGCCGCCCGGATCACCTGGTTGAGGTCGGTCTCGGCTTGTGCCGCGGGATGGAGGCGGACCATCGACAGGAAGCTCTTGACGATGCGGCCGCAGCGCTCTGCGGCCGCGCGGACCTTTTCGGCGCGCACCTTGGTTTGCGGATCGGAGGCGAATTCGTGCAGCAGCGTCGATTGCGCCACAACCACGGCCAGCGGGTTGTTGAGCTCGTGCGACACACCGGCCAGCAACGAACCCATGGCCGCCATCTTCTCGTTCTGGTGCAGCTTCTCGCGTTGCCGGCCGATTTCCTCCTCGGCGCGCAATTTGTCGCGCAGGTCGCGGATGGAGCCGAAGATCAGGCGGCGGTCGGCAACCCGCATCTCGGTGGCCGTCAGCTCGATCGGGAACACTTCGCCGGCGGCATTCTGGGTCACCGTCTCGAGCCGCTGGCCGACCATCGGCGCGCCGCGGCCGGACATGTATTCGGCTCCTGAGGCATAGCCCTTGCGGTAGTAGATCGGCACGATCGTATCGAGCAGGTCCTTGCCGAGGATGTCGCTGCGCTGGAAGCCGAACATCTTCTCGGCGGCCGGATTGAATTCGATGATCGAGCCGGTCTCGTCGATGACGACAATGGCGTCGAGCGAGGCCTGCAGCATGGTGCGGCGAATGACCTCGCTGGCGTGGGCGTCGGAGGGCGAGCGCTCTATGGCGTCGCCGATGGCCAGCGCGATGATGTGCAGCGTCGCCTCTTCCTCGTCGGTCCATGCACGCTCGTTGATGCAGTCATTGACCGCCAGCGTGCCCCAGAGATGGCCGTGCGCGAAGACCGAGACCGAGAGGAACGATTTGATGTTCTGCTTTTCGAAATCGGTCCTCAGGAAGCCTTCGAGGTCGCGCGTATGACCGGCGAAGATCTTGCCTTGCCTCTCGTCCTCGGCAAGCCGCTCCAGCAGCGGGTCGGAATTGACGATCGATTGCATGATGACGGTCGGTGATGCCAGTTCGCCGCCGAAAAGAGGGTCGATCCAGTAGGCGGCGACGGATTGGGCGAAGCCCTGGCCGGGCAGTTCGCGCAAGCGAAACAGGATGCCGCGCTGGCAATCCATGGCCCGGCAGAGCGTTTCCAGTATGCCGTCCATCTCGCGCTGCCAGTCGCCGGCCTCGCGCAGCCGGCGAACGACGCGCACGGCCGCCATCGCCGCGCCCTGCCTGAACCCTTGCATATCGGTGCTTGCTGCTTCAGCGATCATCTTGTGCTGTCATTCCGGAGTCGCGCCAATTCGGCCGGCGAGCAACTACATCCTTCTGGCCCGGTGCTCAGTTGCCGTCGCCGGCCGGCAGCGAGAAGATATAGCCCTCGCCGCGCACCGTGCGCAGGAATTTCGGATTGGCGGGATCGGCCTCGATCTTTTTGCGCAGCCGCATGATGCGAATGTCGACCGCGCGTGACGATTCCGGATCTTCGGTGAAACCGATCGCCTCGGAGATAGCGGCGCGGCTCAGCAGCCGGTTGGCGCGGGTGAGGAAAATCTCCAGCACGTCGAACTCGCTCTTGGCCATGTCGATCACCACGCCATTGGCGCCGGTGACCAGCCTGCCGTCGAGATCGGCCTGGAAGGGGCCGAAGGCAACGGAACGGCGATCCGCCCCGGCCCTCTTGTCCTGCAGCTCTTTGGGCTGGGGAACCCGGCGCAACACGCTGCGCACCCTGGCCAGCACTTCGCGCAATTCGTAAGGCTTGACGATGTAGTCGTCGGCACCGAGTTCCAGCCCGACAATGCGGTCGAGCGCGGTGCCGGCCGCGGTCGCATAGATGATGCCGATCGGCAGTTTCGAACGCAGCCAGCGGCCAAGCGAGAGGCCGTCCTCGCCGGGCATGGCGATGTCGAGAATGGCAAGATGAAACGACTGCGTTTCAACGAGGCTGCGCGCGGCGGCCGCACTTTCAGCGGTGGCCACGTCATATCCGGCGGCGCCAAGGTATTCGGCGACAGCGTCCCTCAGGTCGGGCTCATCCTCGACGATGACAATTCTTGCCCGCACGATGCTTTCGCTCCCACTTTCAGTGGAAAGTAGATTGGGTATAAACATCATGTCCAGCACTCATATCGGGGTTGCCAGGGAACGGTTGGAAAACATGGCCGCACGATCCGTCATTGCGCTCGTTTCGGTAGCCGAAGTGGTCGCGACCGAACTCGCCGACCATCTTGAACGGCGCGGCCATGACGTGCATCAGGCACGCCAGCCCTGGGAAGCCGAATCTCTGCTGTCGGGAAAGGGCATCGACGTCGTCGTCGTCGGCGACAGCCTCAGCCAGGCGGAGGGGCGGGACCTGCTCAGACGTTATGGCGGCCAAGGAGGAGGCGGTGAGGGCGGACCGGATTTCATCCTGATCTGCCGCCCGGCCGATCTTGTCGACAAGGTGCTGGCGCTGGAGCTTGGTGCGGCCGACGTCGTCGAGAGCCCGCTCAATGTCCGTGAACTGGCCGCCCGTGTCGGCGGCCTGCTTTCGCGCCGCGGCAGGGGCACCCAGGAACTGATCGTGCTGGAGAACGCGACCGTCGATCTGAGATCGGCGATGGTCATGCATCGCTCCGGCACGGAGGAACAGCTTTCGCCCGGTCAGGTGGCGCTGCTCAGGCTGTTCCTGGCCAGTCCGCGCAAGGTTTTGACGCGCGACGACATCATCGCCGCGGCGCCTGCCGAAAACGCCGATGCCTTCGATCGCTCGATCGATTCGCGCATCGTGCGGCTGCGCCGCAAACTCGACACCGAAACCATCACCACCATACGCGGCGCCGGCTACCGGTTCGATCCGCCGCGGCAATTCGCGGACTGATTGCCGGGCACTGACGCAGTCTCTGGTTTCGGGCATCGGATTTTCCATCTCCGGCCCCGACGCTCTTGGCGCTCAGCGTACCAGCAGAAGCGATGGACCCACCGGCATGTCACTGCCCATGGTCAGCTCGCCAGCGTGGGCGCGGTCCCTGAGCAGCACGGTGGCAAGGCCGGCAAAGCCGAGCAGGCCCTGGGCGTAAAGCAGTGCGGAAAGCACCGAAGCGGCAAATTTCGTTTTCATCGTACCAATTCCCCAAAATGGTTTGTTGCGGGTCGCTTCAGGATACCCCCGAAGCGCCCGCGCCGCCCACGGAACCCCCCGTCTCGGCGCGGGCCTTCGGTCCTCTCGGCAGCAAGTTGCCGGAGGCGCCGCGCAAACCCGTCAGCCTAAGGCCGACCCGCCAGAGGGCCTTTAGCCGGGCGATGCGCAGGCTGGAAACAATCCAGACCGTGGCGAAAAACAGTGCGGCGTGCAGGGTCGAAATCTCGCCTGAAGTCATCGCGCCGAGGCTTGTCAGCGGGGTGCCGGCAACCATGCCGACGCCGCCGATGACCGCTGCCGCGATGCTGATCCTGAAAAGCCAGGACAGCACGTTCGATTTCGTTCCCATGTTCGTTACCGGCTGTTTTCGTTGCGTCAACTTTGCTTGCGGCCCGTATCCGGATCATGCCGCTTGAAACCTCGCTTTGTTGCAGTTTGGTTTCGAGATCTACGGCGGTCCTTTCGAATACTGCTGATTCGCACTTTCGTTTAGCGACGGATACCCATGTTCCTGACCTTGGTCTTGCTAGGGTCTCGCTGGCGGGCCACCGACGGCTCTAATTGGGTTGGCGTTTGTTAACCAGTGGAAACAGATTCGAAACACAAATGAGCATTTTGCGAAATCTCTCCGAAACATGACGTGGGGATAAGCAGCCATCGAATTGGAGCCGGCTGGACCGGCAGAGAGAGGGGATTTTCTTCATGCATACCGCCATTTCCGCCAAGCTCATCAACATCGCCGCCGCCGCGCTGACCGGTGCCGCACTGCTGTTCGGCTCGGGCGCCGCGCATGCCGCCAACAAGATCGTGGCGCGCGTTTCGCTTTCGCAGCAGATCATGGAAGTCTCGGTCGACGGCCGGCCGACTTTCGCCTGGAAAGTCTCCACCGGCGACCGGGCCCATGTGACGCCGACCGGCTCGTTCAAGCCGACCCGCATGCATGAAATGTGGTATTCGAAGAAATACGACAACGCCCCGATGCCGCACTCGGTCTTCTTCAGCGGCGGCTATGCGGTGCACGCGACCTATGCGATCAAGCGCCTCGGCCAGCCGGCTTCGCATGGCTGCGTGCGGCTGCACCCCGACAACGCCGCCGATTTCTACCAGCTCGTCGAAACCTTCGGGGCGACCAACACCAGCATCGTCATCGTCAAGTAGCAGGCTGGAAACGGTGGCGTGGCAGCATGCTGCCGCGCCTCAAAGCTCCCTCCGGAAACGCTGCGGTATTGCGTACAGTTCAAACCGGCGGTATCGAGCCCAGCCAAAAAGAAAAGAGGCCGGGAATTTCCCGGCCTCTTTTCTTTTGTTTCCATCGATTTGCCCCGCGCATTTCTGGGCGGGACTCCCTCGACCGTCCTAGCTCGGCAGTGCCGGCATCAGCTTGGGGTCCGGCTTCTCCGCCAGATGAGGCAGGTCCTTGCTGGCGATGAAGGTGTAGAACATGGGCACGACGAAGAGCGTGAACATGGTGCCGACCAGGATGCCGGTGAAGATGACCAGGCCCATCGAATAGCGGGCCGCGGCACCAGCGCCGCTGGACGTGATCAGCGGCACAACGCCGAGCGCCATCGCCGCCGTCGTCATCAGGATCGGCCGCAGGCGCACCTTGGCCGAGGCGATGATGGCATCGCGCCGCCGCATGCCATGCTTTTCACGCTGCTGGTTGGCGAACTCGACCAGCAGGATGCCGTGCTTGGTTATCAGACCGATCAGTGTGATCAGGCCGACCTGCGTGTAGATGTTGAGCGTGCCGAGGCCCAGATTGAGCGGCACGATCGCGCCGAAGATCGACAACGGCACCGCCATCATGATGATCAGCGGATCACGGAAGCTTTCAAACTGCGCCGCCAGCACCAGATAGATGACGACAACTGCGGCCGCGAAAGCGATCAGGATGGTGTTGCCCTGTTCCTTTTCCTGTCGCGATTGACCGGAATAATCGATGAAGAACGTGTCGGGCAGGCTCTCCTTGGCGATGTCCTCCAGCGCCTTCAGCCCGTCGCCGGTGGTGACGCCGGGCAGCGGAAGCGCCGAAATCGTCGACGAATTCAGCTGGTTGAACTGCTCGATTGCCGCCGGCGCCGCATTGGTCGAAATCTTGACCACCGCCGATAGCGGCACCATCTCGCCGGTCACGCTGCGCACGAAGTATTCGCCGAGCTTGTCGGGGTCGTCGCGAAACTCCTGCGGCACCTGCGGGATGATGTCGTAGCTGCTGGAATAGCGGTCGAACTGCGCCACTTCGGCGCCGCCGACCAGCAAGGTCAGCGTGCGGCCGATATCGGCGATCGGCAGGTTCAGCGCGGCGGCGCGGTCGCGGTCGATGGTCACCGTCACCTCCGGTGCGTCATAAGCCATCGAATTCTGCACGACGATGAAGCGGCCGGAGGCCTGCGCCTTGTTCTTGATCTGCTCGGCCACCTCGTACACTTCCGAGGAAGCGCCGGTCGATCGTACCAC
>NZ_RZQA01000285.1:0-6983 GCF_004022915.1 Mesorhizobium sp. M7A.F.Ca.US.006.04.2.1 | reverse complement strand
GATGCGGGCCGGATCGGTCACCGAAACCGGATCGATCGCCTTGGTCGGCTGGCCGAGCCCGACGCGAACCGTGCCGCCGCCGGCAGCCGCGGCGCGCGCGCCTCCCAACCCCTGCGAGGCGGCAAAGCCGTTCAGGCCGAGCAGTGCGGCATATCTGAGGAGATCGCGGCGCTTGAGAAAGCCGCCCTGATGTTCGTCGACGGCGACATTCCAGATGTCCCCCGACAGATTGCGAACTGCGTCGATATCTCTGCGTCTGGTCATTTTGAAACCCTGCTTTGAAATGAAGATTGAAAATCTATGCGACGGGCTCGCCGTCGAGATGGATGCGGTCGACGGCCTGCGGATAGAAGGCGATGAGGCCCTTGATCTTCGGCATTTCCTCAATGGGATCCCGGTAGCTCCAGGCGATATCAGGGCGCACCGAACCGTCGCTCAGCAGGCCGGACCAGTAAGAGGCGATGCCCTTGTAGGGACATCGCGTCGTGGTGACGGACGCCGTCAGCCGCTCCAGCCGGATGTCTTCCGCGGGCAGATAAAAACGCGTCGGCAGATGCGTCTCGAACAGCAGCACCGGGCGGTGGCTGTCGGCGATCGGCTCGCCGTCGAACCAGATCTGCAAATGGCTCGAGCTTTGCAGAACATCGATGCGTGCATAGGGATCGCGGGCGTGGACGAAGACTTCCTCTTCCTCCTCGAACCACTGGTCGACGGCCTTCCAGGTGAATGCAATGCGGCCGGCCAGCGGCGCCAGGTTTTCATCCGGCGGCGACACGAACGACCACGCCGCGTTGGCGCTGCGCCTGTCGCCGCTGTCGATATCCCAATAGGCGGTCTCGCCACCGACCGGATGCGGCTCGCGATGCAGCGAAGGTTTCAGCACCGATGGGTCGACCGCTGACGGCGGGAAGAAATAGATCGGCAGGAAATGGTTGGAGCGCAGCACCAGCACGTTGCGGCTGTCGGCGATGGTGCGGCCGCCGAATTTGACGCGCACACGCTTGGGGCTGTGCAGGACATTGACGAGCTGCGGCGCGGTCGCTTCGCGTGGCTGCAATCTTGGTGCGACGGTCATGATCGTTCTTCCGGTCAGGACACGGCACGCGCATTGTCGCGCTGCTCGGCGAAGCGGTTGGCGGGCCGCGCCAGGCCGAAACGGTCGCGCAGCGTTCCCGGCCCGTATTCGGTCGGGAAGACGCCGCGCCGCTGCAGCTCCGGCACCACCTGTTCGGCAAAATTCACCCAGTCTTCTGGCAGCAGCGGGAACATCAGGTTGAAGCCGTCAGCGGCACCCGAAACGAACCAGTCCTGCAACTGGTCCGCGATCTGTACCGGCGTGCCGGCAACCGTCGGCACCGAACCGCTGTTGGCGAGCTTGCGCGCGATCTCGCGCAGGCTGAGATTCTGCTTCGCCCACTGCTTGACCCGGTTGAGCGATGTGCGCCCGCCATTGAACGTGCTTTCGTCCGGCAGCGGCGGCAGCGGCCCGTCCGGCGGGAACAGCGACAGGTCCAACCCGCTCCAGCTCGACAGAAGGTCGATGCCGACCTGATCCGGCAGCAAGGTCTGCAGGTATTCTTGCTTTTCCCGGCCTTCCGCTTCGGAGGCGGCGACGATCGGCAGGATGCCGGGCAGGATCTTGAAGCTCTCCGGCCGCCTGCCGTGGCGGGCCAGCCGCTCGTTGATATCCTGACGGTATTTGATGCCATCCTCCTTGGTGCTG
This sequence comes from Mesorhizobium sp. M7A.F.Ca.US.006.04.2.1, assembly GCF_004022915.1. Lineage (NCBI taxonomy): Bacteria > Pseudomonadati > Pseudomonadota > Alphaproteobacteria > Hyphomicrobiales > Phyllobacteriaceae > Mesorhizobium > Mesorhizobium sp. M7A.F.Ca.US.006.04.2.1. Next base: position 5,260 of record NZ_RZQA01000285.1, on the reverse strand, counting down.
TAGATGGCGAAGTGCGCATCGGCCTGGGCGGTGGCGAAGTTCTTGCCATCTTCGGACGAGCCGGCCTGGACGATTAGCGGATGGCCTTGCGGCGGCCGCGAGACATTGAGCGGCCCACGCACCTTGAAGTGCTTGCCCTTGTGATCGATGGGATGGACCTTGTCGGGGTCGGCGAAATGGCCTGACGCCTTGTCGATCAGCAGCGCCTCGTCTTCCCAGCTGTCCCACAGCGCCTTGACGATATCGAGGAATTCGGCCGCGCGTTCATAGCGGAAAGCATGTTCGATATTGCCGTCTCGGCCGAAATTGCGCGCCTCCTCATCCATGGCCGAGGTGACGACGTTCCACGACGCCCTGCCCTTGCTGATATGGTCGAGCGAGGCGAACATGCGCGCCACATTGTACGGCTCGCTGTAGGAACTCGACGCCGTGGTGATCAGGCCGATATGCTTGGTCACGCTAGCCAGCGCCGATAGCAGCGTCAGCGGTTCGAGGCGGGCATTGGCGTAATGGGCGACGCCGCTCTTGACTGAATCCCAGATCGACACGTGGTCGGCGACGAAGATGGTGTCGATCCTGGCGCGTTCGGCCGCCTGCACGAGATCGCGGTAGAATTCGAAATCCAGTACCTCCCGCCCCGGCGCCCTCGGGTGGCGCCACGACATCCGATGATCGCCCTGCGGGTTGAAGAAGAATGCGCTGAGGATCATGTGGTCTCGAGCCATGCCGGGCCTCCTTCCAGATCTGCTCCGGAGACCGTCGCGCTGCCTCGGCAGACGGCGACAATCTCTGCTGATGCGAGAAAGGTAGATTGCGCTCCGGCTTAATTCGAGTAATTTTATAAAGATAATGTATTGCGAAAGCGGAAGCGATTGCCCTCGATGGCGGCGCTGGAAGAAAGTGGTTTCAAGTCCCCATGTCCTCCTCGGTTCTGAACGTAGACCAGCTGTCCGTGGCCTATGACGGGCGCAAGGGATCGCATCCCGCCGTCAGCGGCGTGTCACTGCACATCGGCGAAGGCGAAGCGCTCGGCCTGGTTGGCGAGTCGGGATCGGGCAAAAGCTCGGTGGCGCTCGCCATATTGCGCTATCTGCCGAAAAACGCCCGCATCGCTGCGTCGGCGCTGGAATTCCAGGGCCGCGAAATCCGCGACCTTTCCGCCGAGCAGCTGCGCCGGCTCAGGGGAAATCATATCGCCGCCGTCTACCAGCATCCCGGTGCTGCCCTCAATCCAAGCATGACGATCGGCCGCCAGATCACCGAGACGGTCATGCGGCATCGCCCGGTTCGCCTCGAAGAGGCGCGCGGGCGCGCCGCCGAACTGCTCGGCCGCGTCCGGGTCAGCCATCCGGAGCGGGTGCTGGATCTCTATCCGCACGAACTCTCCGGCGGCATGCAGCAGCGCGCCAACATCGCCATTGCCATTGCGCTCGACCCATCGCTGCTGGTGCTGGATGAGCCGACGACGGCGCTCGACGCCAGCGTCCAGTCCGAGATCATCGCCATCCTCTCCGACTTACGCAAGGATCACAAAACCAGCATCCTGCTGATCAGCCACGACATCAATATGATCCGCCGCTCCTGCGACCGGGTGGCGGTGATGCAGGCGGGAACCGTGGTCGAAAGCGGCGTTGCGAGCGATGTCTTCGACAACCCCTCTCACGCCTACACCAAGGCGCTCATCGCCTCGATCCCGGCGCTCAACTACACCAAGCGGGACGGAAGACTGGCGGAGACGGACGGCGTGCCAGCGCACCCAATAGTCCAAGGCGAAGACGCCGGCCTGCCAAAAGAACGCCGCATCGCGATCGCCTGCAAAGGCATCAGTCATGCCTTCGGCAGCCAGCCAGTGCTGCACCACGTCGATCTCGACATCGGCCAGGGCGAGACCTTCGGGCTGATCGGCGAGTCCGGTTCTGGCAAGTCGACCCTGGCACGGATCGTCACCGGTCTGCAGACGCCAAGCGCCGGATCGGTCGAACTGTTCGGCAGGACGGTCGCGCCGCGCGTCGAGAAGAGAAACCTTGCCGAACGCCGCGACGTGCAGATGGTCTTCCAGTCGCCGGATCGCACGCTCAATCCGCGCCAGCGGATCGGCACGATCCTCGGCCGCCCGCTGCGCAGGCTCGCCGGCCTGCGCCGCAGCGAGGTGAGAGCCCGCGTCGGCGACCTGCTGCAATCGGTTCGCCTCGCCGGCGCCACGGCCGAGCAGAAATCGCGTTCGCTGTCCGGTGGCCAGCGGCAGCGGGCGGCAATCGCGCGCGCCTTCGCCGGCGTGCCGAAGGTCGTCGTGCTCGATGAACCGACTTCCGCGCTCGACGTCTCCGTCCAGGCGACCGTTCTCAACCTGCTCAACGACCTGCAGCGCGACAAGGACACGACCTATCTGTTCATCAGCCACGACCTCAGGGTGGTGCGCTACATGGCCGACAGGATCGGCGTGCTCTATCGCGGACGCCTGGTCGAAACCGGCTCCTCCGACCAGATTTTTCGCGGCCCCAACCACCCCTATACGGCCCTGCTTTTGGCTGCGTCCTCCGACGAAGCTGCGCCGAGACTATCCGCTCCAATCGAGATCGAGTCGGCCGGCGTCCCGAATACGGGGTGCTCCTTCGCCGACCGCTGCCCGCTGGTCCTGCTCGACTGCCGAAAGACGGAGCCGCCGGCCCGAGAGACCGCGGCAGGGCATCTGATCGCCTGCTGGCGGCACGGCAAGGGTGTCTGAGCGCCCGAAGGTCCGCAGCAGTGGCAGGGTTTTAGCGGCAAGCAGATCGTCGATGTCTGGAACCTCTCCGACGGCTGCTGCGGAGTTCCTGCCGCCGTGGTTGGGCCGCTTCCTCGCATACAAGTACATTCATTTGTGCTAATATATAACTGTCATGCACATTCGTTTCGTGACGAAGACGTGCGAGGATGCAATGAAAACCATGAATCGCAGGTCTGCAATTGCTCTCGGTGTGATGGCTGTCGCGATAACGCCTCTGTTCACCCTGGCGGCATCAGCGAAGAAATACGGCCCGAAGGAAGGCAAGGAGATTGCGCCCGGTGTCAGGGTGGTTGAGGTCAGCACCGGCAACTCCGACATTCCCGCCTACAAGAGCATCGCAATTGTCGACGTGGTATTTCAGCCCGGCGCACACGCGCCTCAGATGGTGATGGACAACGATATGATCTGCACCATTGCTTCAGGTGCGTTCACGATCAAGAAGGCCGACAAGGAATTCAAGCTCAAGACGGGTGACATGTACACCTGCGCCAAAGGCAAGACCGACGAGGCGACAAATACAAGCAAGGAGGTCGGCGTGCATCGGATCGCCGTCCTGATACCTGCCTAGCAAACCGGATTCCGGCCGGATGGAAGGTCGCATGCCGTCCGGCCGGCGCTTGCGTACACTAGGTGCTGGCCTCGTCCGGCCAACGCCCTTCGGCAAGATCGGCAGGATTCCGCCGCTGGTGCCAGCCAGGTCACAGCCGCATGTTCGCTTTCCTTCAGGCACAGTGCGATGCCGGCATTGGCTCTTGAAGGGCCAAGCCAGACCCGCGTAACATAGCGCCAAGTCAACCGCTCACATTGAGTCTGCTTTATTAGTCCGGGCTAACGTCCGGATTGGTTTGGATATTTTCCTTGAACACGCAAGCAACCAGCAGCGCATCGGAGCGCGGCAAATCGTTTGCCCATGTGGCGGAAGCCTCCTGGGGCAAGGGCCTTAGCACCTTGCTCCGCATCGTGCGCATGACGCTGCGCCATCCCTGGCAGGTCGCCATCACCATCGTCTCGACCTTCATCGCCGCGACGCTGCAGCTTTTCATTCCACGCCTGCTGGGACGCGCCATCGACCAGGCGCAAGGCGTGATGGCCGCAGGCGCCGGCGCTGCGGCGGAACAGGCGCTGTGGAACACGGCGCTGACGCTGCTCGTCGTCTCGATCCTGCGCGGCCTCTTCACCATGGCGCAGAACTACTATGGCGAGGCCGTCGGTCATCGCACCGGCTATGAACTGCGGCTGGCCTTCTACGAGAAGGTCCAGCGCCTGAGCTTCGCCTACCACGACAGGGTCCACACCGGCGATTTGATCACGCTCGGCCTGCTCGATCTCGACGGCGTGCGCATGTTCTTCTCCACCGGCATTTTGCGTGTGGTGCTGCTCGGCGTGCTGATCGGCGTCGGCGCCTATCTCCTGATCAGCACCGATCTCATGCTCGGGCTGCTCAGCCTGAGCTTCGTGCCGTTCGTTGCCTGGCGGTCCTCGGTCACCCAGCTCAAACTGCGCAGCACCTGGCTGACGTTGCAGGAGCGGCTGTCTGTGCTGAGCCGGGTGATGGATGAGAACCTCGGCGGCATCCGCGTCGTGCGGGCCTTTGCGGCACAGCGGCATGAGCTGGAAAAATTCGACCGCGCCAAGCGCGATGCGCTGGACCTCGCCAATCAGCGCGTCGACATCCGCGTCTCCAACACCAGCGCCATGAATTTTTCCTTCCTGGCCGCCATGGGGCTGGTGCTCTGGTTCGGCGGCCAGAAGGTGATCGCGGGTCAGATCAGCGTCGGCACGCTCGCCCAGTTCCTTACCTTCATGACCATCCTGCAGATGCCGGTGCGCCAGCTCGGGCTGATGGTCAATTCCTTCGCGCGCGCCTCGACCTGCGGCAGCCGGCTATTCGAACTGCTCGACGCCGAACTCGACATCGAGGACGCGCCCGGCGCCAAGGATCTCGTCGTCACCGATGGCGTGCTGCGCTTCGACAATGTCGGCTTCCGCTACGAGGGCGCGGGCGACCGGCCGACTCTGTCGGGCATCTCCTTCGAGGCGAGGTCCGGCGAGACCATCGGCATCGTCGGCCCGCCAGGCAGCGGCAAGTCGACCATCGCGCACCTGATCCCGCGCTTCTACGACGTCACCTCAGGCGCGATAACCATCGACGGCCAGGACATCCGCAAGGTGACGCTGCAATCGTTGCGCAAGGCGGTCGGCGTCGTGCAGCAGGACGCGTTCCTGTTCACCACCTCGATCGAGAACAACATCGCCTACGGCAATCCCTGGGCGCGCGAGACCCGCATCGGGCAGGCAGCCGAGTACGCCCAATTGCACAATTACATCATGGGCCTCCCAGCCGGTTACACCACAGTCGTCGGCGAGCGCGGCGCGTCGCTTTCCGGTGGCCAGCGGCAGCGCCTGACCATCGCCCGCAGCCTGATGCTGCGGCCGTCCGTGCTGGTCTTCGACGATTCCACCGCGGCCATCGACGCCGGCACCGAACAGCGT
>NZ_RZQA01000284.1:0-6993 GCF_004022915.1 Mesorhizobium sp. M7A.F.Ca.US.006.04.2.1 | reverse complement strand
TCATCGCGGCGTTCCCGAGTGCGACCGTCTTTCCCGAGACCGAACCGGACACACCCTTCCCGGTGACCGCCTCGAAGCCGCTGGCCTCTGCAACGGTCACGCCGCGCGTAGCGGCGCCGTCGACGATGGCTTCAGCCAGCGGATGCTCCGAGCCTTTCTCCAGGCCCGCGGCAAGCGCCAGCAATTCGTCTTCGGAGAAGCCGTTTGCCGTGACGACATCGGTCAGCTTCGGCCGGCCTTCGGTCAGCGTCCCCGTTTTGTCGACGATCAGCGTGTCGACGGAAGCGAAGCGTTCGAGTGCTGCGGCTTCCTTGATCAGCACGCCGGCATGCGCCCCGCGCCCGGTGGCGGTCATGATCGACATCGGCGTCGCCAGGCCGAGCGCACAGGGACAAGCGATGATCAGCACCGACACCGCCGAGACGATGGCAAAGATCAGGCTGGGCTCGGGTCCAAACACGGCCCAGGCGATGAAGGCGATAATCGCGACAAGGACGACGGCCGGGACAAAGTAGAAAGAAACGCGATCAGCCAACCCTTGGATCGGGGCGCGCGAGCGCTGCGCCTTGGCGACGAGCTCGACGATGCGCGCCAGCGTCGTCTCGGCGCCGACCTTCTCAGCGCGCATGATCAGCGCACCATTCTTGTTGAGCGTGCCGCCGGTCAGCGCATCGCCCTCGACCTTCTCGACCGGCAACGGCTCGCCCGTGATCATCGATTCGTCGAGCGAGGACCGTCCTTCCAGCACCGTGCCATCGACCGGCACGGCGTCACCGGGGCGTATGCGCAGGCGATCGCCGGCCTTGACGGCGGCGAGGGGCACGTCGTTTTCGGAACCATCGGCGGCGATCAGCCGCGCTGTCTTCGGTGCGAGATCGAGCAAGGCGCGGATCGCCGAACCGGTCTTTTCACGGGCGCGCAGCTCCAGCACCTGGCCAAGGAAGACCAGCGCGACGATGACGGCGGCAGCCTCGAAATAAACCGGCACCGCACCGCCATGGCCGCGGAACTGATGCGGAAAGATATCCGGAAACAGCGTGGCGACGACGCTGTAGAGATAGGCAGCGCCGACGCCGAGCGAGATCAGCGTCCACATGTTGGGGCTGCGGTTGACGAGCGAATCCCAGCCGCGGTGGAAGAAAGGCAGTGCCGCCCACAACACGACGGGGCTGGCCAATGCCAGCTCAAGCCAGACCTTCGTCCGCTCGTCGACAAAAGCCTGGAAAGTCAGGCCAAGCATCGGCGCCATGGCGACGACCAGCAAAGGGACGGAAAGAGCGGCACTGACCCAGAATCGCCTGGTGAAATCGACCAGTTCCGGATTGGGACCCTCGTCACCCGTTGGTATGCCCATCGGCTCCAGCGCCATGCCGCATTTCGGGCAGGATCCGGGCTTGTCGCGGACGATCTCCGGGTGCATCGGGCAGGTGTATTGCGTGCCCTTGGGCATCGGCTGCGGTGCTGGCCTGCCGCCGAGATATTTTTGCGGCTCCGCCTCGAATTTCGCCTGGCAAGCGGCCGAGCAGAAATAGAAGCCCCGGCCTTCGTGGCGGGCAAAGTACCTGGCTGTCGCGCGGTCGACGCTCATGCCGCAGACCGGATCGGTGGCGGTCAGGAATTTTTCCGGTTCGGCGACGAATTTCGTGCGGCAGCCCTGGCTGCAGAAATGATAGAGATGGCCATCATGCTCGGCCGTCGGCTTGCCAGCCGCCGGATCGACAGTCATGCCGCAGACCGGGTCGCGGACGACGCTCTTCGTGGTGGGCACGACGCCTTTTGTCGAGCAGCAGCTACCGTGCGCGTGATGATCGTGATCTGAATGCGTCATTCGAAAATGCCTTGATGGATCGCTGTGTGACGTGGAGATAGGGCTTCCAGTAACTGGAAGGTCAAGGGCTGTTTCGACTTTTCTTCTCCGGTCCACGGCGCGTCCATCCACCCCAGAAAAAGTCTCACGCGGCAACACCAGGCCTGCTAGAAAGCGCGAGCGTCGCGGGGGTGGGGATTTTCTTCGGCAATGAAGCGTCTGGTCATCAATCTCGATCGGTCTCCCGATCGCCTTGCCCGTGTGACGGCGGAGTTTGCCCGCATCGGCGTTGCATTCGAACGCGTTCAGGCCATAGACGCACGCGACCGGCCGGAGCTGGACCAGCTGCCGCAAAATGTCGGATATCGGAACAGGCTGCCATTGACTGACGGCGAGATCGCCTGCCTGCTCAGTCACCGGGCCTGCTGGGCTGTCATCGCCCAAGGCGACGCTCGCTACGGGGCGATTTTCGAGGACGACATCGTCTTTGCCGCAAAAGCCGGCGCATTGCTTCGCGACAGCGACTGGATCCCAGCCGATGCCGAAGTCGTCAAGCTCGAAAGCTACTTCTGTAAGACCGTGATCCGACGCAAGCGCATTGCCATCGGTCACGGCTTTTCCACATCCAAACTCGACGCCGGACATATAGGAACCGCCGGCTACATCATCTCCAGGCAAACCGCGCTCGACCTGATCAAGGCCACCGAGAAGATCGGCATCGCTGTCGACGACCTTGTCTTCAACCCCGAGTTTTCGGTTTTGCGAGGCGAGACGATCTATCAGCTTGTTCCTGCGCTCTGCGCGCAAGATCAGTTCCTTGGCGACAGGGCGCTCCAATTGCCAAGCCTGCTCAGAGAAAAGCGGGATATCCAGTGCGCCGCACCCGCCGGGACCGGGAAACGCAGAAAGACAGCCATAGCGCGGGTCAAAGCCGAGGCTCGGCGAATAGGCAAGCGCATTGTCGATTTCGGTCGACTGAAGCGGAGAATGGTCATTCCATTTACTTATCCGAGCCAAAACTCAGCCGGGTCTTGAACCGGCTTCAACGCCCCATACCCAGCGCCGCCAAAACGCGCTATAGACGCCGCCGAAACGGCAAGGCCGACTGGATATATGGCAAGAATCTCCCTGAAGCTCGACGAATTGATCGACGGCGAAGCCTTGCGCCGCGAGATGACCGCGCTGACCGCGGCCACGGCGGGCGACGGCTCAGGGCAGGCTGCGCGCAATGGTGTGCTCCAGCTGCTCAAGGGACGACTGGCGGACGGGCGCGCCATTGCCGAACGCATGCTGAGGGACGATGGCGGCGGCAGCGCCTGCGCGGCGCGGCTGTCGCATCTCATGGACGAGATCATCCGGGCGCTTTACGATTTCGCCGTCACCCATGTCTACCGGGTCAAGAACCCGTCCTCCGCGGAGCGCATGGCCGTCGTCGCTGTCGGCGGCTACGGCCGTGGAACGCTGGCGCCGGGGTCCGACATCGACCTGTTGTTCCTGCTGCCTTACAAGCAGACGCCGTGGGGCGAACAGACAGTCGAATACATGCTCTACATGCTGTGGGACCTGGGGCTGAAGGTCGGCCACGCCACACGCAATATCGACGAATGCCTGCGCCTGTCGCGCACCGATGTCACCATCCGCACCTCGATCCTCGAAGCACGTTTCCTGTGGGGCGAGGAAAAGCTCTATGATGAACTGATGCTGCGCTTCGACCATGAGGTGGTGCGCACGACCGGCCCCGAATATGTCCAGGCCAAGCTTGCCGAACGCGATGACCGCCATGCCAAGGCCGGCGAAAGCCGCTATCTGGTCGAGCCCAACGTCAAGGACGGCAAGGGTGGCCTGCGCGATCTGCAGACGCTGTTCTGGATCGGCAAATATTTCTACCGGGTGCGCACCGGCGAGGAACTGGTCGATAAAGGCGTCTTCACCGAGGGCGAGTACCGCGAGTTCCAGAAGGCCGAGGATTTCCTGTGGGCGGTACGCTGTCACATGCATTTCCTCACCGGCAAGGCCGAGGAGCGGCTGCATTTCGACATCCAGCGCGAGATCGCCGAACGGCTCGGCTACACCACGCACCCCGGCCTGTCCGCGGTCGAGCGCTTCATGAAGCACTACTTCCTCGTTGCCAAGGACGTCGGCGACCTGACCCGCATCTTCTGTGCCGCGCTCGAGGAGGAGCAGGCCAAGCACGTGCCGGGCTTCAACCGCATCTTCCTGACTTTCTCGCGGCGCAAGCGCAAGCTGGCCGGCACGTCGGACTTCATTGTCGACAACCACCGCATCAACATCGCCGACGACCAGGTGTTCGAGCGCGATCCGGTCAATCTGCTCAGGCTGTTCTGGTTCGCCGACAAGCACGGTCTGGAATTCCACCCCGATGCGCTGAAGCTGCTGACCCGTTCGCTCGGCCTGGTCAACAAGTCGCTGCGGCGCGACGAGGAGGCCAACCGGCTGTTCCTCGACATATTGACCTCGGATCGCAATGCCGAACTCAATCTGCGCCGCATGAACGAGGCCGGGCTGCTCGGCAGGCTGATCCCGGATTTCGGCAAGATCGTCGCCATGATGCAGTTCTCGATGTACCACCACTACACGGTGGACGAGCATCTGATCCGCTGCATCGGCGTGCTGGCCGAGATCGAACGCGGCGACGGCGAAAAGGTCCATCCCCTGTCGCACACGCTGATGCCGGGGCTGAAGAAGAGCCGCGAGGCGCTCTATGTCGCCGTACTGCTGCACGACATCGCCAAGGGGAGGCCGGAGGATCATTCCGAGGCGGGGGCCAGGATCGCACGCCGCATCTGTCCGCATATGGGGCTGTCGCCTGCCGATACCGAGACCGTTGCCTGGCTGGTCGAGAACCATCTCGTGATGTCGATGACAGCCCAGACCCGCGATCTCAACGACCGCAAGACCATCGAGGATTTCGCCGCGATCGTGCAGTCGGTCGAGCGGCTGAAGCTGCTTTTGATCCTCACCGTCTGCGACATCAGGGGCGTCGGACCGGGTGTCTGGAACGGCTGGAAGGGCCAGTTGCTGCGCACGCTCTACTACGAGACCGAATTGCTGTTGACCGGCGGGTTTTCGGAAGTGTCGCGCGCGCAACGCACGGCGGCGGCGCGCGAGCGTCTGGCCGAGGCGCTTGCCGACTGGCCGGACAAGGCCCGCAAGCGCTATGTCGGCCAGCACTACGAGAATTACCTTTTGACCGTCGATCTCGCAGACCAGCTGCGCCATGCCGAATTCATTCGTGAGGCTGACGCGTCAGGCAACAAGCTTGCCACCATGGTCAAGACCCACCAGTTCGAGGCGGTGACCGAAATCACCGTGCTGGCGCAGGACCACCCCCGCCTGCTCTCGGTCATCGCCGGGGCGTGCGCCGGGGCCGGCGGCAACATTGTCGACGCGCAGATCTTCACGACGTCGGACGGCCGTGCGCTCGACACGATCCTGATCAGCAGAGAATTCGACCGCGACGAGGACGAGCGCCGGCGTGCCGAGCGTGTCGGCCGGCTGATCGAGGACGTGCTGTCGGGCAAGAGCTGGCTGCCGGAAATGATCGAGAAGCGCACCAAGCCGCGGCGCGGCTCCAAGGTGTTCAAGATCCCGCCGCGTGCCGAAATCCGCAACACGCTGTCGAATCGTTTTTCGGTCATCGAGGTCGAGGGCCTCGACCGGCCTGGGCTGCTGTCGGAGATCACCGGAACGCTTTCCGACCTGTCGCTTGACATCGCATCGGCCCACATCACCACCTTCGGCGAAAAGGTCATCGACACTTTCTATGTCACCGATCTCACTGGCCAGAAGATAGATAGCCCGGCCCGCATCGCCACCATCCGCAATCGGCTGATGGCAACGCTCGAAGGCATCGTGCCCGAACGCGGCGGCAAGTCCAGGGCGGCGGCCGAGTGACAACGACCATCACTTTGTCCCAATTCCGCAGGCAGTTCCCAAAAGCATGAGCCTCGTCAAGAAATTCGCAACGGTCGCTTCCGGCACGCTGATGAGCCGCGCGCTCGGTTTCGGCCGCGAGATGCTGATGGCCGCCGCACTCGGCACCGGACCGGTCGCCGATGCCTTCAACGCCGCCTTCCAGTTTCCCAACACCTTTCGCCGGCTGTTTGCCGAGGGTGCCTTCAACGCCGCCTTCGTGCCGCTGTTCGCCAAGGAGATCGAGACCCACGGCACCGAAGGCGCCAAGCGCTTTTCCGAGGAAGTGTTCGGCGTGCTGTTCACGGCGCTGCTGGCGCTGACCATCATCATGGAACTGTCGATGCCGCTGATCGTGCGCTATCTGGTGGCGCCGGGTTTTGCCGGCACGCCGGGGAAGTTCGACACCACGGTGACGCTGGCGACGATCATGTTCCCTTATCTGATCTGCATGTCGCTGGGCGCGATGATGGCGGGCATGCTGAATTCGCTGCGCCGCTATTTCGCCGCCGCCGTGGCGCCGGTGTTCCTCAACATCATCCTGATCGGCGTGCTCGCCTATGCCTGGTACAAGGGCTCGGATGCCCTCACAGTCGGCTACGGGCTGTCCTGGGGCGTGCTTGCCGCCGGACTGGTGCAGCTGGCGATCGTCTGGGTGGCAGTGCGCCATGCCGGCATCTCGATCGGCTTTCGCCGTCCCAAAATGACGCCCGCGGTCAAGCGGCTGCTGATCCTGGCGCTGCCGGCGGCCATCACCGGCGGCATCACACAGATCAACCAGCTGATCGGCACGGCGATCGCCTCGGCGCAGAACAGCGCGGTCTCCTCGCTCGCCTATGCCGACCGCATCTACCAGTTGCCGCTCGGCGTGGTCGGTGTCGCGGTCGCCATCGTACTGTTGCCCGAACTGTCGCGCGCGCTGAAGTCGGGCAATCTGATCGAGGCGGCCAATCTGCAAAACCGCTCGGTCGAGTTCACACTGTTCCTGACGCTGCCGGCAGCCGCCGCACTCTGGGTGATGTCGGAGCCGATCGTACGGCTGGTCTATGAGCGCGGCGCGTTCGCCGCCAACGGCTCGACGCCAACGGTGGCGGCGATCCTGGCGATCTTCGGCCTCGGCCTCCCGGCCTTCGTGCTGATCAAGGCATTCACGCCGGGCTATTTCGCCCGAGAGGACACGCGTACTCCGATGATCTTTGCCGCCATCTCGGTGGCGGTGAACGTCACCACGGCGCTGACGCTGTTTCCACGGA
>NZ_RZQA01000283.1:0-7005 GCF_004022915.1 Mesorhizobium sp. M7A.F.Ca.US.006.04.2.1 | reverse complement strand
GCTTGGTGCCTTCTGGAAAATCTGGCGCGGCGTGCGCCAGGCTTCTGCCGTCATCGCCAGGATCAAGCCGGATGCCGTCGTCGGCTTCGGCGGCTATCCGACCTTGCCGCCGCTCTACGCGGCGACACGGCGCAAGGTACCGACCCTGATCCATGAGCAGAACGCGGTGATGGGGCGCGCCAACCGGGCGCTGGCCGGCCGTGTCGACGCGATCGCCGGCGGCTTCCTGCCGCAGGACAGCAGTGCAGCCGGGGTCAAGACGGTGACGACAGGCAATCCGGTCCGGCCTGCGGTGCTGGAAGCGGCCAAGACTGCCTATGCGGCATCTGCCGGGGATCAACCGTTCCGCCTGCTGGTTTTTGGCGGCAGCCAGGGCGCCCAATTCTTTTCCGATGCCGTGCCGGGAGCCATTGCGCTGCTTTCCGACGCCCAGCGCAAACGGCTGGTCATTACCCAACAAGCGCGCGCCGATGACGTGGCGCGGGTCAAGGCGGCCTATGCCACCCTTGGCGTCGCCGTCGAGGTCTCGCCCTTCTTCACCGATATGGCGGCACGCATGGCGGCCGCTCATCTGGTGATCTCGCGTTCCGGCGCCTCGACCGTCTCGGAGATCGCCGTCATCGGCCGGCCGGCGCTGCTGGTGCCTTACCCCCATGCGCTCGATCACGATCAGGCGGCGAACGCGGCGGCCCTTGCCGCTGCCGGCGGCGGCGAAGTGCATCCGCAATCCTCGCTCTCGTCCGAACGCATCGCAGCGCTTGTCGGCGGGCTGATGGACGACCCCGATCGGCTGACGGCGATGGCGGCGGGTGCGAAATCGGCCGGCAGGCCGGACGCGGCACGGTTGCTCGCCGATCTTACAGAGGCTATTGCGTCCAAAAAAACCGTTTCGGATTTCAGGAAGGGGACGCAAGCATGAAGATGCCGCAGACCATCGGCCTTGTGCATTTCATCGGCATTGGCGGCATCGGCATGAGCGGCATTGCCGAAGTGCTGCACAATCTCGGCTACAAGGTGCAAGGGTCCGACCAGGCCGAAAGCGCCAATGTGCAGCGGCTGCGCGACAAGGGCATTGAATGCTTCGTCGGCCATAGGGCCGAGAATCTCGGCGATGCCGAGGTGGTGGTCGTCTCGACGGCGATCAAGAAATCCAACCCTGAGCTGAAGGCCGCGCGCGAAAAGCTGCTGCCGATCGTGCGCCGGGCCGAGATGCTGGCCGAACTGATGCGCTTTCGCCAGGCGGTGGCGATCGGCGGCACGCATGGCAAGACGACGACGACCTCGATGGTGGCGACCTTGCTCGATGCGGGCGGGCTCGATCCGACCGTGATCAATGGCGGCATCATCAATGCCTACGGCACCAACGCCCGCATGGGCGACGGCGAATGGATGGTGGTCGAGGCCGACGAGAGCGACGGCACCTTCCTGAAACTGCCGGCCGAGATCGCGGTCGTCACCAACATCGACCCCGAGCATCTTGACCACTATGGCAGCTTCGACAAGGTGCGCGAGGCGTTCCGCCAGTTTGTCGAGAACGTTCCGTTCTACGGTTTTGGCGTGATGTGCACCGATCACCCCGAAGTGCAGGCGCTGGTCAGCCGCATCGAGGACCGCCGGGTCATCACCTATGGCGAGAATGCGCAGGCCGACGTGCGCTTTACCAATCACCGCATGTCAGGTGCCATTTCGGAATTCGACGTGGTGATCCGCGACCGCAAGACCGGCGGCCAGACTGTCATAGCAGGCCTGCGCCTGCCGATGCCCGGCCGTCACAACGTCTCCAACGCGACGGCAGCAATCGCGGTCGCGCACGAACTCGGCCTGTCGGCCGAGGCGATCAAGAAGGGCCTGTCGTCCTTCGCCGGCGTCAAGCGCCGCTTCACCCATACCGGTTCGTGGGACGGCGTCGAAATATTCGACGATTACGGCCACCATCCGGTCGAGATCTCGGCGGTGCTGAAGGCGGCGCGCAGCGCCACCCAGGGTCGTGTCATCGCCATTGCCCAGCCGCATCGCTTCACCCGGCTGCATGATCTGTTCAACGAGTTTTCCACCTGCTTCAACGACGCCGACACAGTAATGGTGGCGCCGGTCTACGCGGCCGGCGAAGAGCCGATCGACGGCGTCAGCTCGGACGCGCTGGTGTCGCGCATCCGCGCCGGCGGTCATCGCGACGCGCGCTACATCGAGGGCCCGGCGGCGATTGCGCCCATCGTCCGTGACCTGGCCAAGCCGGGCGATTTCGTCGTCTTCCTTGGAGCCGGCAACATCACCCAATGGGCCTATGCGTTGCCCAAGGAGCTTGGCGGGACCGTCTCATGATGCACGGCCAGGCCCTGATCGACAGACTTGGCGACCGGCTTGCCGGCCTGCGTGGCCGCCTGACGCCGAACGCCGAGATGGACAAGATCACCTGGTTCCGTGCCGGGGGGCTGGCTGAAGCGTTGTTCCAGCCGGCCGATGAGGAGGACCTTGCCGCGTTCCTGAAAGCCGTTCCCGAAGAGATACCGCTGACGGTCGTCGGCGTCGGCTCCAACCTTCTGGTCCGCGATGGCGGCATCGAGGGCTTTGTCATTCGGCTTTCGGCCAAGGGCTTCGGCGATGCCGAGGTGATTTCGCCAATCAGGATCAAGGCGGGAGCTGCTACCCCCGACAAGCGCGTCGCAGCGGTGGCGCTCGAGGCCGGCATTGGCGGCTTTCATTTCTACCACGGCATTCCGGGTGCAATCGGCGGTGCGCTGCGAATGAATGCCGGCGCCAATGGCGTCGAGACGCGCGAGCGCGTCATCGAAGTGCGAGCACTCGATCGCAAGGGCAATGTGCAGACGCTGAGCAATGCCGATATGGGATACGCCTATCGCCATTCGGCGGCTCCTTCCGGGCTGATCTTCACCTCCGCCGTGTTCGAAGGCTTTGCCGAGGACAGGGCGACCATCAAGGCTGCGATGGAGGCCGTGCAGAACCATCGTGAGACCGTGCAGCCGATCCGCGAGAAGACCGGCGGCTCGACCTTCAAGAATCCCGACGGCACATCGGCCTGGAAGGAGATCGACAAAGCGGGCTGCCGCGGCCTGATGATCGGCGGCGCGCAGATGTCGCCGATGCATTGCAACTTCATGATCAACACCGGAACCGCGACCGGCTACGACCTTGAATATCTCGGCGAGACGGTGCGCACGCGGGTGCTGGAGAATTCCGGTATCCGGCTGCAATGGGAAATCAAGCGCATCGGCAATTTCCGGCCAGGGCATGCCGTTCAGGAGTTTCTCGGGCAGCTCCTTTAAGGTGCTGATATTCAGGTGATGCTCCGCTCCGGTTCTCGAAAGCCATCGTTTTCGACTCGGCCTGACCTGAATCTCGACACACCTAGCGCCTCGTTGAAGTTCATGTGATGCGTGAACTTCAACGAGGCGAAAAACGGTCCGCGACCGTTGCCGCAAAGACTCAACGACACGCTTTTCGCATCCATTTTCTCAGAAAGTGAATCTCTCGGAATCGTAAGCACTTGCCAGTGAATCAACTCTCTGATTCTCTGCTCGAAAGCGTTTCCTGATTTGAGTCGTTCGACGCGTTTTCAGCGTTTTCCGTCTGGGGGGCAACCTGCCGGGAGACTCTGACTCAATGTTGCGGAAAATCTGGTTTTGGTCCGCCGTGAGAGAGGGGATGCCGGGGAATGAAAAACAAGCATGTGGCCGTCCTGCTGGGTGGTTTTTCGTCCGAGCGGCCCGTGTCCCTGTCCTCCGGAAAGGCTTGCGCCGATGAGCTTGAGAAGGAAGGTTACCAGGTCACCCGCGTCGATGTCCGGCGCGATGTCGGCTCCGTGCTTGCCGAGCTCAAGCCCGATGTCGCCTTCAATGCGCTGCACGGCCCTTTCGGCGAGGATGGCACCATCCAAGGCATCCTCGAATATCTCGGCATTCCCTACACCCATTCCGGCGTGCTCGCCTCGGCTCTGGCCATGAACAAGGAGCAGGCCAAACGGGTTGCCAAGTCGGTCGGCATCGTGGTCGCCGAATCGAAGGTCGCCAGCCGCTTCGCCATCCAGAACAAGCATCCGATGAAGCCGCCCTATGTGGTCAAGCCGGTCAATGAGGGCTCAAGCTTCGGCGTCGTCATCGTGCATGAAGGCCAGTCGCATCCGCCGCAGGTTCTTGGCTCGTCGGAATGGAAATATGGCGATGCCGTCATGGTCGAGCGCTACATTCACGGCAGGGAGCTGACCTGCGCGGTGATGGGCGATGTGGCGCTGGGGGTCTGCGAGATCATCCCGACCGGCCATTCCTTCTACGACTATGATTCAAAATATGTCGCCGGGGGATCAAAGCACGAATGCCCCGCAAAAGTTTCACCGAATATTTACCAAAAAATACAAACACTGGCGCTCAAGGCTCACCAAGCGATCGGCTGTCGGGGCGTTTCCCGGTCGGACTTCCGTTATGACGATCGGCATTCCGAAAACGGCGAGATTGTCTGGCTCGAGGTCAACACCCAGCCGGGTATGACGCCGACGTCCTTGGTGCCTGAAATCGCCGCCCAGGCCGGGCACTCGTTTGGCGATTTGTTGAGTTGGATGGTGGAGGACGCTTCGTGTCTGCGTTGAAATGGGGACAGGGTAGGGAGAGGGGCGCGGCCGGTCCGGCGCTGTTCGGCCTGTCGTTGCCGTTGGACCATTTCGTGCTGCCGCGGATGCTGCGCCGCCCGGTGCGCATTATGGCGCGCCTCGGTGTCGGGGAATTCCAGGCGCCGCGCTTTTCCGCGGCCATGATGTCGGCCGTGCTGATTTTCTCGAGCAGTGCCTATGGCGCCTATCTCGGCGGTCATATCGACGGTATCGTGCAGAGCATCACCGCCCGTACCGGATTTGCCGTCGATCAGGTCAAGGTGGTGGGCAATCGCCAGACCTCGGAAATCGATATACTCGACAGGCTTGAACTCGACGGCTGGACGTCGCTGATCGGCTTTAATGCCGAGGCCGCGCGGGAACGAATTGCGACCTTGCCGTGGATCGAGGTCGCGGCGGTGCGCAAGGTCTATCCGCATACGCTGGAAGTGCGTGTCGAGGAGCGTGAGGCTTTCGCGCTCTGGCAGCAGGGTGACGAGCTTTCGGTCATCGAGAGGAATGGCGCCATGATCGCGCCGTTCTCGGGCGGCAAGCAGGTGCTTCTGCCTCTGCTGATCGGCACCGGCGCGCCGGCGAGCGCGCCCGATTTCCTGGCCAAGGTCGAAAAATATCCCGAGCTCGCGAACCGGATCAAAGGTTATATCCGTGTCGGCGAACGGCGCTGGGACCTGAAGCTGGACAATGGCATCACCATCAAGCTTCCCGAGGACGACGAGGATCAGGCCCTCGCCGAACTCGTGAAGATGGATCATGACAACGGTTTGCTGTCGCGCGACATCGCCGCCGTCGACATGCGCCTGACGGACCGGCTGGTCGTCCAGTTGACGGCGGAAGCGGCGACGCAGCGCGAAGCCGCCCTCAACGAGAAACCCAAGAGCCTGAAGCGCAAGCCGGAGACGAAGATATGAGCTGGCTTGGCAGTCCTGGCGATGCCGCGTCGCGCCGGTCTGGCACCCTGACGGTGCTGGATGTCGGTTCGAGCAAGGTCTGCTGCATGGTGGCCAAGCTCAAGCCGTGCGATGACGGCAAGCTGCTGCGCGGCCGTTCGCACCGGATCCAGGTGATCGGCATCGGCCATCAGAAGTCGCAAGGCGTGAAGTCGGGTGTCGTGGTCGATCTCGACAGGGCGGAGCATGCCATCCGCCTTTCCGTCGACGCAGCCGAGCGCATGGCCGGGCTGACGGTCGATTCGCTGATCGTCAACATGACGGCCGGCCGGCTGAAGAGCGAAGCCTTCTCCGCCACCATCAATCTTGGCGGCCACGAGGCCGACGAGGCCGACATCAAGCGCGTTCTCGGTGCTGGCGCCAAGCAGGCGCTGAAGGCCGAGCGCGAAGTGATCCATTCGCTTCCCGTCGGCTTCTCGCTGGATGCCGAACGCGGCGTGCGCGATCCGCGCGGCATGGTCGGCGACGCACTCGGCGTCGACATGCATGTGCTGACCGGCGACGCCGCGCCGATGCGCAATCTGGAGCTGTCCATCAACCGTTCGCATCTGTCGGTCGAGCGCATGGTGGCGACGCCCTATGCCAGCGGGCTGGCGGCGCTGGTCGACGACGAGCTGGAAATGGGTGCGGCCTGCATCGACATGGGCGGCGGCACGACGACGATCTCGGTGTTTTCGGAAGGCAAGTTCGTCCATGGCGACGCCATCGCCATCGGCGGCAACCATGTCACGCTGGACATGGCCAAGGGGTTGTCGACCTCGCTTGATGCCGCCGAACGGCTGAAGGTGATGCATGGTTCGGCGCTGCCCGGCAGCGCCGACGATCGCGACCTGGTCTCGATCCAGCCGATCGGCGACGATGGCGACGTGCCCTTGCAGATCCCGCGCTCGGTGATGACGCGTATCGTGCGCGCCCGCATCGACGAGACGCTCGAACTGCTGCGCGACCGGCTGAACAAGTCCGGCTATGGCAATGCAGTGGGCAAGCGTGTGGTTCTTACCGGCGGCGCCAGCCAGCTTGCCGGCCTGCCGGAGGCGGCGCGCCGCATCCTGGGACGAAATGTGCGCATCGGCCGCCCGCTCGGCGTGGCCGGCCTGCCGGAAGCGGCGAAGGGGCCGGCCTTCTCGGCCGCGGTGGGGCTTCTGATCTACCCGCAGATGGCGAGCTTCGAGAGCCATCCGGCGAAAGGAATTTCCGGTCTCAAAATGACCGGAACGGGCGGAAAACTGCATCGCATGAGTCAGTGGTTGAGAGACAGTTTCTAAAATTGACGGGGACAGCCCCATAGGCGGCCGCGGCGGCGAAGCGGCGTGAAAGGCAAAGGACGGAGACAATGACCATCAATCTGCAAAAGCCGGACATCACCGAGCTTAAGCCGCGCATCACCGTGTTCGGTGTCGGCGGCGGCGGCGGCAATGCCGTCAACAACATGATCAC
>NZ_RZQA01000282.1:0-7006 GCF_004022915.1 Mesorhizobium sp. M7A.F.Ca.US.006.04.2.1 | reverse complement strand
CTCCAGGATGTGCTTGTGCTTTCAGGCGACGTTCCGATGGGCAGCCCGATCCAAAACAACATCGCCTGGCAATCCTGGCCCGCCGACGGCGTCAACGCGAATTTCATCACCCGCACCGCCGAGCCCGAGGCGCTGGACAAGCTGAAGGGTTCCATTGCCCGTGTGGCGATGTATGCCGGAGAGCCGCTGCGGCGTTCCAAGCTGATCGGGGAGGGGCAGAGCTTCATGTCGTCGATCCTGCCTTCCGGCATGCGGGCGGTCGCCACGGCCATCTCGGCCGACACGTCGGCCGGCGGCTTCATTCTTCCCAACGATTTCGTCGACGTCATCATGACCCGCAGGGCCGATGCCGCCAGCGGTGCCGCCGGCTTCAACACCGAGACCATCCTCAAGAACATCCGCGTCCTGGCCATCGACCAGACCATTCAGGAGGACGAGGAAGGCAAGAAGACCAGGGTGGGCCAGACCGCCACGCTGGAACTGACGCCCAAGCAGGCGGAGATTATCACCGTCGCCCAGCAGATGGCGGATCGCCTGACCCTGGCGCTGCGGGCGGTCGCGGACACGCAGGAAAAGAATGTGGGTGAGGCCGACTATCTCGTTTCCGGCAATGGCCGCAGGGGAACGGTGAGGCTGATCAAGTCGGGCGAAGTTTCCGAAGTGGGAGCAAGGAAATGAAGCTAGGTGGCAAACTGCCGGCAATCGTAGCCGCGGCATTCGGCCTGCTGCTCGTCGGAACGAATGTGCAAGGCAGCGTCGTCGAGGCAAAGAACGCGCAGGTCACGGCATCGACGGCCACCCAGCGCGTCAAGCTCGGCCTCAACAAGTCGGTGGTCATCGACCTGCCGAGCGATGCCTATGACATTCTCGTCGCCAATCCGGCGGTTGCCGATGCGGTGACCCGCACCGCAAGGCGCATCTATCTGTTCGGCAAGGCGGTCGGCGAGACGAACATCTTTGTCTTCGGCCCCAATGGCGAGCAGATCGTCAGCCTGGACCTGGCCGTCGAACGCGACGTTGCCGGCCTTGAAGATTATATCAGGCGCTTCCTGCCGACGTCGGCTGTCAAGGTGGAACTGCTGAACGACAACGTCGTTCTCACAGGAACCGTGGATACCCCCCTGGATGCCAAGCGCGCCGAACAGTTGGCGAACATGTTCGTGTCGGGTGGTGAAGCGACGACGGGACAATATTCGCAGACCGCGGCTGGCGGCTCGGCCCAGAGCGGTGTCGACATCAACAATCCGGACCAGGAGCGCCGCACCAGCCAGATCGTCAACCTGATCCAGATCATTGGCGACGACCAGGTCACGCTGAAGGTCACGGTCGCCGAAGTCAGCCGCTCGGTGATGAAGCAGCTCGGCGTCAACATGGTTGGCAGCGGCGGCAGCAACGGCATTAGTTACGGCGCAATCAGCGACAACTTCACGGGTCTCGGCAAACAGCTGTCGAATTCCGGCTTTCAAATCGGCGCTTCAGGACTGCAGGCTTATGTGAACGCTATGGAGCAGTCCGGGGTGATGAAGACCTTGGCCGAGCCGACCTTGACGGCTGTGTCGGGCGAGAAGGCAACCTTCAAGGTCGGCGGTGAATACAATATGGTCACGGGTGTCTCGGCAAATGTATCGCAAGACAACCAGACCGGCCTGAAGACCTACAGCGTCGAAAAGATCGAGTACGGCATCGGCCTGGAATTCCAGCCGGTTGTGTTGTCTCCCGGCCGCATAAGTTTGAAAGTCAGGACGTCGGTTTCCGAGCCGACAACCGAGGGATCCGTATCGTTCTCCTCAGGCGTGACGAGTCCCGGCATGAATGCCCTGTCGCTGCGCAAGCGCCTTGCCGACACAACGGTGGAATTGCCATCCGGTGGCTCCATGATGATCGCCGGCCTGGTTCGCGACGATGTCAGGCAAGCCGTCAACGGATTGCCTGGATTGACAAAGATCCCGGTGCTTGGCGCGCTCTTCCGCAGCAGGGATTTCGTGCGAAACGAGACCGAGCTCGTCATCATCATCACGCCCTATCTGGTTAAGCCGGTGGCGCGCAACGACCTTGCCAAGCCGGACGACAATTTCAACGCCGCCAGCGATGGCGCCGGCATGTTCCTTGGCCGCGTCAATCGCGTCTACGGCACCATGCAGACCGACAAGCCCAATGGCCGCTACCACGGCGTTGTCGGCTTCATCTACAAGTAAGCGGGGAAGCGGACATGTCTCAGTCAGCATTGAAGGCAAGCACCATCGCCGCAACGACCCGTCTCGGCCGTTCACGGGTCTGCCGGCGAGCCGTTCCTGTCCTGGCGGTTGCGGTGGCGGCGCTGCTCGCCGGCTGCGCCCAGCGCGACAGCATCACGGTCGGCGCCATTCCGGACGATTACCGCACCAACCATCCGATCGTCATCGCCGAGAAGAATCAGAAGATCGACCTGCCTGTCGGCGCCGGTGACCGCGGCATGACCGGCTCCCAGCGCGATACGCTTCTTGGCTTCCTGGATGGCTATGACAGAAGTGCCGCCCCGACGCTGACGATCCAGGTCCCGAGCGGATCGGCCAACGAGGTCGCCGCGACCACGGCGGCCCGCGATTTCGCCCGGCTGGCGGTTGCCAGCGGCATCAAGCGCAATCGGATTGTCGTGACCTCCTATCAGTCCGCCTCCGCCGAAGCCTCTGCCCCGATTCGCGTTGCTTATATCTCGGTGAAAGCCCAGACCGATAAGTGCGGCCGCTGGCCCGAAGATCTTATGGAGACATCGGAGAACAAGCACTATGCCGACTTCGGCTGCTCCTATCAGAACAATCTTGCCGCCCAGATGGCCAATCCCGCCGACCTGCTCGGCCCGCGTAAATCTGCCAATATTGATCCGGCAAATCGTAGCCAAGCCATCGATGTTTACCAAAAGAGAGGCATTTCGGAAGAGTTCCTCGGCAATTCGGAAGTGACGTACTGAGCCGCAAATCTCGGATAGAACAGGCCACGGGAGAGAGCATGACGATGAGCAACCTTGCCTACGACGCCCCGGTGGACGGCAGCGATACCTCGCAGCAGGACATCGCCGCGATGCAGGCGTTGCGGCCGATCCCGCGCATCTCGATCCAGGCATTCTGCGAGACCGAGGGTGTTGCCAACCCGGTCGAGCGCGCCGGCGAGGACCGTCGCATGACGAAGGCGCATCTCAAGGTCCACATGGGCGGTGTTCCCACTGCCATCGAATTCTACCAATCGGCGCCGACGCCCAATCTGATCCTGCTGGAATCGCGCAGCGAGCCCAAGCAATTGCTGGAACAACTCGCCCAGCTTTCGGAATATTGCGATCCGACGTCGAAGGTGGTGGTGATCGGCCACTACAATGATGTCGGCCTCTACCGGGAACTCATCCGCAACGGCATTTCCGAATATGTGATCGCTCCGGTCTCGATGGCCGACATCGTCAGCGTGGTGTCGTCGATTTTCATCGATCCGGAAGCCGAGCCGCTCGGCCGCTCGATCGCCTTCGTCGGCGCCAAGGGCGGTGTCGGCTCCTCCACGATCGCCCACAATGTGGCTTGGGCGATGTCCTCCCTGTTCAAATCCGAAGTGGTCGTCGCTGATCTCGATCTGGCTTTCGGCACCGCCAACATCAATTTCGACCAGGATCCGGCGCAAGGCATTGCCGAGGCGGTGTTTTCACCGGAACGCATCGATGAAGTCTATCTCGACCGGCTGCTGACCCAGTGCGCCGAGCATCTGTCGCTGCTGGCGGCGCCTTCGACGCTCGAACGGGTCTATGATTTCGATCCAGAGGCCTTCGTTCAGCTCATCGACACCGCCCAGCGCAGCGTGCCGCTTCTGGTGCTCGACGTCCCCCATGCCTGGACGGGCTGGACCAAGAACACCTTGGTCAAGGCCGACGAGATCGTCATCACCGCGACACCGGAACTTGCCAATCTGCGCAACACCAAGAACCTCATCGATATGCTCAAGCGGCTTCGTCCCAATGATCCGCCGCCCAAGCTTATCATCAACCAGGCCGGCGTCCCGAAACGCCCGGAGATTTCGCCGGCCGATTTCGCCGAGCCGCTCGGTCTGTCGCCAATGTCGGTCATTGCTTTTGATCCATTGCTGTTCGGCAATGCTGCCAACAACGGACGCATGCTTGGCGAAATGGATGCCAAGAACCCGATCGTCGCAATGATCAACGAAATGGCGCATGTGCTGACCGGGCGCAGCGAAATCAAGATCAGGAAGAAGGCCGGGCTCGGCAGCCTGCTCGGCAAGCTCTCGCGCAACAAGAAGTGACGCTTCAGCAGTGGAATCGGTAGTCGATCATGTTTGGTAAAAGAGGCAGCGACGACGGCAACCGGTTCACGCCGGAATTTCGCCAGCCAGCACCGGCGCCTGTTGCGCCGCCGGCTGCAGGTTCCGTGGACACGGCGGTTCTGACACGGCCCGCGGCGCCAAGCGCGCCTGTCGCGCCGCCGGCGCGCCGTGCGGTCGAGGCACCGCCATTGGCGCCTGAGCCGAAGCGGGCACAGCGCGAAAAAAGCGAAACCTATTACGATACCAAGAGCCAGGTCTTCTCCGCACTCATCGACACCATAGATCTGTCGCAGCTTTCCAAGCTTGATCCTGAAAGTGCGCGCGAGGAAATCCGCGATATCGTCAACGACATCATCGCGATCAAGAACTTCGCAATGACGATCGCCGAGCAGGAAGAGCTGCTCGAGGACATCTGCAACGACGTGCTCGGCTATGGGCCGCTCGAGCCGCTGCTCGCCCGCGACGACATCGCCGACATCATGGTCAACGGCTCCAGGAACGTCTACATCGAGGTCAACGGCAAGGTCGAACAGACCGGCATCCGCTTTCGTGACAACCAGCAGCTCCTCAACATCTGCCAGCGCATCGTCAGCCAGGTTGGCCGCCGCGTCGACGAATCCAGCCCGATCTGCGACGCGCGCCTCCCCGATGGCTCCCGCGTCAACGTCATCGCGCCGCCGCTCTCCATCGATGGCGCCACGCTCACCATCCGCAAATTCAAGAAGGACAAGCTGACGCTCGACCAACTGGTCAAGTTCGGCGCCATCTCGCCGCAGGGCGCCGAAGTTCTCAAGATCATCAGCCGTGTTCGCTGCAACATCGTGATCTCGGGCGGTACCGGTTCGGGCAAGACCACGCTGCTCAATTGCCTGACCAACTATATCGACCGCGAGGAGCGCGTCATCACCTGCGAAGACTCGGCCGAGCTGCAATTGCAGCAGCCGCATGTGGTGCGCCTCGAAACCCGCCCGCCCAATCTGGAGGGCGAGGGTGAGGTGACGATGCGCGACCTGGTCAAGAACTGCCTGCGCATGCGGCCCGAGCGCATCATCGTCGGCGAAGTGCGCGGACCCGAAGTGTTCGATCTTCTGCAGGCGATGAACACCGGCCATGACGGCTCGATGGGCACGATCCACTCGAACAGCCCGCGCGAATGCCTGAACCGCATCGAATCCATGATTGCCATGGGCGGTTATTCGCTGCCGCAGAAGACAGTGCGCGAAATCGTCGTCGGTTCCATCGACGTGATCATCCAGGCAGCGCGCCTGCGCGACGGATCGCGCCGCATCACCCACATCACCGAGGTGATCGGGATGGAAGGCGACGTCATCATCACGCAGGATATCGTCCTCTACAACATCAAGGGTGAGGACGCCAACGGCCGGCTGTTGGGTGAGCACGTATCGACCGGCATCGGCCGTCCGCATTTCTGGGAGCGTGCACGCTATTACGGCGAGGAGCAGCGTCTCGCCATTGCGCTCGAGGCGATGGAGAAACGCGCTGACTGACGTCTGCTGGGGTGTAAGGGTTCGGGCCAATGTTTGGAATTGACGGCACAGTACTGGCGTTTGTCGTGCTCGCCGGCTTCAGCGCCGGCGCCGTCGCTTATGCATTTCTGTTCACCCGGATCAGCAACGAGAAACAGGTCGGCAAGCGGCTCGAAACAATCAGGACCGCCGAGACGGATCGCTCCGTCGTCAAGGCCTCGCGCGACCGCGTGGCGGAAGCCGCCAAGCGGCGCAAATCGGTTCAGGATTCTCTCAACGAACTCGACGCCAAGCAGAAAACCAAGGACAGCCGCGTCAAGAAGCCGCCGCTGAAAGCCCAGCTTCGTCAGGCCGGCCTCAAGACCACCATCGAGCGTTTCTATATATATTCCGCAATATGCGGTATCGTTTTGACGATGGCCGCTTTCGTGGCCGGAGCCCCGCTGATCGCCTTGCCGGGCGTGCTGCTGGCCGGGGGGCTGGGCCTGCCGCGCTGGTTCGTCACGTTTCGCCGCGCCCGCCGGGTCAAGGCATTCCTCAACGAATTTCCAAACGCGCTCGACATCATCGTGCGCGCGGTCAAATCCGGCCTGCCGCTGAACGATGCCGTGCGCCTGATCGCCAACGAATCGCCCGAACCCGTGAAGACCGAGTTTCGCCGCATCGTCGATTCACAGCAGATGGGCCTCTCTATCCCCGACGCGACCTTGCGCATGCCCGAAACCATGCCTTGCACCGAGGCAAGCTTCTTCGGCATCGTTATCCAGATTCAATCGCAAGCCGGCGGCAATCTCTCCGAGGCGCTGGGCAATCTTTCGCGCGTGCTTCGCGATCGCAAGAAGATGAAAGCCAAGGTCGCGGCGCTGTCGATGGAAGCGAAGGCATCCGCCGCGATCATCGGGGCGCTGCCCTTCATCGTCGCCTTTCTCGTCTACCTGTCGAGCCCGGCCTACCTGATGCCGCTGTTCAACACCAGCGTCGGAAACCTGATCCTTGGTTGCTCTGCGGTCTGGATGTCGATCGGCATCCTGGTGATGCGCAAGATGATGAACTTCGAAGTCTAGGATGCTGGCATGACCGAGCAAGTCATCAAGACCCTGACGGATCCGAGCTTCCTGATCGCGATGCTGGTCGCGATAGCGGTGTTTGCGACCGTCTTCACCTTGCTGCCGGCGTTTGGCGGAAACCAGCTCAAGTCACGCATGAAATCCGTTGCGCTGGAG
>NZ_RZQA01000281.1:0-7030 GCF_004022915.1 Mesorhizobium sp. M7A.F.Ca.US.006.04.2.1 | reverse complement strand
CCATCGAAATGCCGGTTTCGTCGTTGGAGATGGCGACGACCGGCACGTTGTACTTCTTGACCAGCGGCAGGATGGCTTCGAGCTTTTCTTCCTCGCCGGTGACGGAGTTGACGAGCGGGCGGCCCTTGGCAACCTTGAGTGCGGCTTCGATCGCGGCGGTGACGGAACTGTCGATCGACAGCGGCAGGTCGACCAGCCCTTGCACGATCTCCAGCGTCTGCACCAAAAGGCCGGGTTCGGTCTCGTTCGGATTGACCGAGGTGACGCCGGCGTTGACGTCGAGCATGGTGGCGCCACAGGCTGCCTGCTCCAATGCGTCCCTGATGACGGTCTCGAAATTGCCCGCGATCATCTCGGCGGCCAGCTTCTTGCGGCCGGTCGGGTTGATGCGTTCGCCGATCACGCAGAACGGCTGGTCGAAGCCGATGATGATTTCTCGTGTCGCCGAAGCGACGATGGTACGGGTCATAAATTCTCTCCGCCGTGATATAAAGATTTCTTTATATCGTTGTCTGGTTTCGTTCAAGCGAATGGGTGACCGTCCGCGCCGTCAGTGCGCGGTCTTCACCATGTCCACCTGCGTTTCGGTAATGTCGTCGTGCAAGATGCTGTCGAGCCGGTCGGCGACAAGCTGATCGTCGCGGCGGATCTCACGTTTCCATGGCTGGCGGCCCTTCAGCACGCCCGATTCATCGACGATCTCGGCAACATATTCTTCCTGTCGGTAGGCCATCACGTGAACGCCGGAAACACCTGATATTTCCTTCACCTCGTTGATGATGTCGATGCAGAGCTGCTTGCCTTCCTTTTTCTGGTCCTGGGCGCCTTCCAGCCGCTTGATGACAGAATCGGGAATATGGATGCCCGGCACGTTCGAGCGGATCCACTTGGCCGTCTTGGCCGAGGCGAGCGGCCCGACGCCAACCAGGATGAAGCATTTTTCGGTATAGCCGAGGTCGCGCACCTTTTGCATGTAGGTGCGGAACATGGGCACGTCGAAGCAATACTGGCTCTGTACGAATTGCGCGCCGGCGGCGATCTTCTTGCCCAGCCGGTGCGGGCGGAAGTCGATCGGCGGCGCGAACGGATTGATCGCAGCACCCAGGAAAAGCTGTGGCGGCGTCGTCAGCTTGCGGCCGGACAGGAACTTGCCGTTGTCGCGCATGATGCGGCAGGTTTCCAGGAGCGACATGCAGTCGAGGTCGAACACCGGTTTGGCGCCGGGCTGGTCTCCGGCCTGGACGCCGTCACCTGTCAGGCACAGCATGTTGGCGACGCCCATCGCAGCCCCGCCCAGTACGTCGCCCTGGATGGCGATGCGGTTCTTGTCGCGGCAGGCGATCTGCATGATCGGCGCATAGCCCATGCGGGTCAAAAGTGCGCAGATGCCGACCGAGGACATGTGGCAGTTGGCGCCCGATGCATCGACGGCGTTGATGGCGTCGACCCAGCCGTCGAAGATTTTCGCCCTGTTGTAGACGTCTTCCGGATCGGCGCTGTCGGGCGGGTTGAGCTCCGTCGTCACAGCGAACTCGCCGCGCCGCAGTACGCGCTCCAGCCGACCGCGCGAGGTGTGGCCGGGCAGGGGTTCGAGCGGCAGGTGGATGCCGGCCGGGTTTTCGTCGCGCTGGCGGCCGATCATGCCGACGCCCCGGTGCTGGCCGCCTCATTCTTGGCGGCAGCGGCGGCTTCGCGCGCGGTGGCCGCCTGCGCGGTCACCCGCAGCCAGGCCGAGGTTTCACGCAGCGACTGGTCGACCGGCTTCTGCACGGTCAGGATCCTGTCGCTGTGCACCATGTTCTGCGAGCCTTCCCAGGCCTTGACCCAGACGCAGGGCATATCGGGCTCGACCTCGCAATTGCCGTTGGCGCGGACACCGCCGCAAGGGCCGTTGCGCAATTGCTTGGGGCAGTTCATTGGACACGACATGCCTGTCGAGGACAAGATGCACTGGCCGCACATGCGGCAGTCGAACATGAAGCCCTTGACGCGCTTCTCGACAAATTTGATCGGCCCTTCGACACGGCCATAGCCTATGCCTTTCCATAAGGGATGGAGGAGCAGGAACATGTCGGCGAATTTGGCGTAGAACCATTCGAGTAATCGCGAGTGCCGCACCGACCATAATCTGACCGCGAAGGAACGCTGCACGCGCCGCTGCGGCGATACGTCGGCCGGCTTGTAGTCGGATTTCGGCGCTGCCTTCTTGACCAGAGTGGCCTGGGTAACAGCCGGCCTCTCCTTGGCAGGAATGGTTTCAGACATTTTCTTTGCCGCCCGCCTTGACCAGAGCGACCAGCCGCTCGCGGTCATATCTCGTGTCGATGTCGTTGAATGCCTTCTCGACTTCGGCTTCGAGGTCGTCGCCGACCGGAATGGGATCGGCTTTGCGCCATTCGGCCAGATAGTCGTCTGTACCGCCGGCGCCGGTGCGCATGGCGCACATGTCGATCGCCTCGGTAAAGCGCAGCGGCAGTTCGCGCTTGGCGTTCTGCCGGCCCTTCTTGACGATCACCTGGGCAGGGATGTCGCGCCAGTAGACGACGATCAGATCGGCCATGAATTCTCACTCCTCGAACTATCGAGCATTGCCGCAAGCGCAGTGGTGCCGCTTGTTATGGGACGACGCGCGCGCATTCAAAAGCGACGCATTTCGATGTCGTAAAATGAAAGGTGGGTTTATTCGTTTGCGGCGTGTGCCGGCGCCCGGTCCAGCGCGTCGGAAACGCTGGCGCGCAGTATGCCGTCCAGGACGAAAAACGCGCTACCAGATGCCAGTTCTGAGGCCCGTCCAGACGTAGAACCAGATCGTCGGATGATACCAGAGTTTCGAAGGCAGGCCGGGATCGATCGTCGTGAGTTTTCCAGCCAGTGCATCGCTGACAGCCTCGACGCAGATGTCGCGCGAGAACGCCGTCTGGCGTAGCGCGTGACTTGAGATGGTGTCGCCTTTTTTCGATCTGCCGCGCGCCTGCTTCAGCACGCCACCAGTGTCGACGCCAGCGTCGACGAGGTGGACAGTCGTGCCGAAATTCTCCGCATCGCCTGATACCAGAGCCCAATAGCCGCCATTCATGCCGCGATATTTCGGCGTGATGCCCGCATGGTAGTTGAGCACCGGGCAGGGCATTTTGCTCAGCATCTCAGCCGAGATTAGTCGGCAACCGTTGAGCAGCACAACGCCTGGCCGGATCTTCTGGATCGCCTGCAGGCACTCAAGCCCATTGGCCGAGGCTACCGGGATGATCTCCTGGCCTGGTCGCGGCTCAACCTCCAGCTTCTCCTCGGCAATCAGTCGCGCGCTATGGCCGGCCAGGAATCGCTTGCCCAACCTACTCAGTACCATCGTGCCAAGCTGGCCGATGGCGGAAATCCAGCCTTGGCGGCGAGCCCGGCCACGCAGCAATTGCTTTTTGGATTCAGGCGTTTCGAGGACGACGCTGACAGGACCTACGCGGTCGGCGATCGCATTGATCATAGCCCAGACATGCTGGCCGCCTCCGGTGACGACCACGATCGGACGCGTATTGGATTCTGATGCTGCCATGGATCTTGCCCCCTCCAAGCAACCGTTCTCGACAATAGACGGGATGCTAGGGTGTCCGGGTTAATCCTTGGTGATCAGCTCTTCGATACACAGTCAGCGCTTGAATTCGATGATATCGAGCTTCGATTCATAGTAGGGCGCCGGAAATTCGATGCGCCATTCCTTGGCGCTGTTGCGGAAGGCGTAGCCGACCTGGTCGGTTTGCGGACCGCTGCCATAGGGCTTTGCCGGATCGCTGTTGACATAGAAGGAGCCGAGATAGATCGCGCGTTTCTCGCCATCGTCGAAGAAACGGCCCCTGGTGCGCTGCGAGCCGCTGATCTTCTCCAGCCGCCAGCCGGAACCGTCATCGGTCACCTTGCACTTGAACCAGCCATAGATGACGAGCGGCAAAGGTCCGCCGGCCTTGATGGTGCGGCACTGCCAGTTGCCGGTCAGGTCCTTGTCGGAAAAGGCCACCAGCGGCTTTGCCAACAGGGCATCGAGTTGCTTGACCTCGGCCGGGTTGCCTGTCTTCGCCTCGGCAAGGGCTGCCTTGCGGGTCTCGCCATATTTGTCGAGCCGCGTCTTGTCGGCCGGGGTGATGAGTTTCTGTATCTCGCCGTCGGCATGGGCGGGCAGGGCCAAACAGAGGAGGCCGAGTGCAGCTATCAAGAGGCGAGGGGTCATCAGTGCGTTTCCATGGCTGGCAGTCTGTTTGCTTGTGGCGCACACCTTACCCGTCCACGGCGGCCTGTCATCTAGCCTTGAGTCATCGCGGGGCAAGAATTGCTTCAGGCGCCTGCAGCCGCCTGCGCCATCCCGGCCGTCAGGTCGCCATAACCGGTGGCGCGGCGTTCATAGACGAGATCGAGCATTCTGGCGGCTTTTTCGGCGACCTTGTCGAGTTCCGGATCGTTGGTCTGGGCGAGGTAGATCAGCTTCTCGTAATTGCCGAAATAGTCCTTGATCAACTCCGGGTGCTTGTCGAGGCCGAGCGGTTTCATGAAGAAAGCGTCGAACTGCCGGCAGAGGAAGTCGGTCATGTAGAACGACATCATGTCGTCGTCTGCGACTTTCGCATAGGCCTCCATGCCCTGGTAGAAGGCGAAGCAATGCGGGCCGGCCATGCGCTCGACGCCATGCTTCTCGCAGATGCGGTCGAGCAGACCGCCGGTGCCGCAATCGGCATAGCCGACGAAGATGTTGCTGTAGCCTTCGGTCTTGGCTTTTTCGATCGCCTTGTCCATGGCCGGTGCGATGCGGTCCGGGTAGAAATGGAATTCCGCCGGCAGGCAGGTCAGGTCGAGGTGATCCAGCCCGAGCTGTTCCTTGACGGCCAGAACTTCGCGCGCAATCATCCCGCAGGCGATGACGAGCAGCCTGTCGTCTTGATTCGGTTTCGTTTTTTGCGTCTTGGCCATGGAACCAGTCGAGCGGCCTTCGTTGTTGTGGCGCTAATTTATCTGTTGAGGGAGACACCGTCCATGAAACTGCTGCGCATCACGCCGATTGCCATCCTGGCCTGCGCCTTGGCCCTTGCGGCCTGCGCGAACACCGTCCGTGGCGTCGGCAGGGATGTCAAATCGACGGCCAAGGCGGTCGAGGACACCGTCACCAAGCCCTGATCCGCACGCGGCCACCTCATCATTTGGTAACAAAAAAGCCGCGCGGCAAGGGCGCGGCTTCTCCTGTCGTCCAGGCCGAATTGGCCAATCAGGCCGAAGCGCGCACATTGTGCTTGCGCTTCATGAAGTCCTTGGCGGTCTCGACCGCCACCGCCGCGTCGCGGCAATAGGCATCGGCGCCGACGGCCTTGCCGAATTCCTCGTTCAGCGGTGCGCCGCCGACCAGCACGACATAATCGTCGCGGATGCCCTTTTCCTTCATCGTGTCGATGACGACCTTCATATAGGGCATGGTCGTGGTCAGCAGTGCGGACATGCCGATGATGTCGGGCTGGTGCTGTTCGATCGCATCGAGATATTTCTCGACCGCATTGTTGATGCCGAGATCGATGACGTCGAAGCCAGCGCCCTCCATCATCATGCCGACAAGGTTCTTGCCGATATCGTGGATGTCGCCCTTGACGGTGCCGATGACCATCTTGCCTTGCTTGGGCGCGCCGGTGGCGGCGAGCAGCGGGCGCAGGATGAACATGCCCGCCTTCATCGCATTGGCGGAAAGCAGCACTTCCGGCACGAACAGGATGCCGTCGCGAAAATCCTCGCCGACGATGCGCATGCCTTCGACCAGCGCCTCGGTCAGCACCTTGTAAGGCGCCCAGCCGCGCTCGAGCAGGATGTTGGTGCCTTCTTCGATCTCTTCCTTCAGCCCGTCATAGAGATCGTCGTGCATCTGCTGCACCAACTCGTCGTCGGAAAGTTCGGAAAGGATGATCTCGTCGTCGGACATTTGTATCGAGCTCCTGCCGGCATCGCGACCATGTCGCAAGGCACATATCTTCGCGTTCATACCTAACCCGCTGAGGGCATGTATCCATAGCTGATTTGCGACTTCCCGCAAAAGGAAAGCGACCGTAACTCTCTTGGAATTCTTGTCGATTTTGCGACAGGCGTTGGCGCTGGCGGGCCGTTTCGAATAGGGTGCATGGCTACGATCTGGCAAGAAGCGGCGAGAGCAGCCGCTATGGATTCCAGACAAGAACAGATTCAGGGAAGAACACCATGAGCGAATACGCGGCAGTCGATCAGGAAGCGTCAAACGCGCGACGTGGGCGCGGCGCCAGCGGCGGGGCTGCTGCCCGGCGGGCCGCGCGTTCGGGCGGAGGCCCGGGCACGCAGCTCACCTACATCAAGCGCAAGATCAACGTTTACGAGGTGCTGGACGAGGAAGGCCTGGCGCTGATCGAGAAGAACACCGACACGGTTCTCGAGGAGATCGGCATCATCTTTCGCGACGATGCAGAAGCGCTGCAACTGTGGAAAGAGGCCGGCGCCGACGTCAAGGGCGAGCGCGTGCATTTCCCGAAGGGGCTGTGCCGTTCGCTGCTCAAGACCGCACCGTCCGTCTACACCCAGCACGCCCGCAATTCCGAGCGTTCGGTGCAGATCGGTGGCAATGCCACCGTGTTCGCGCCGGTCTATGGCCCGCCCTTCGTGCGTGACCTCGACGGTGTCAGGCGCTACGCGACGATCGAGGATTTCCAGAATTTCGTTAAGCTCGCCTATATGGCGCCGTCGATCCACCATTCGGGCGGCACGGTATGCGAGCCGGTCGATGTGCCGGTCA
Source organism: Mesorhizobium sp. M7A.F.Ca.US.006.04.2.1 (assembly GCF_004022915.1). Classification (NCBI taxonomy): domain Bacteria; kingdom Pseudomonadati; phylum Pseudomonadota; class Alphaproteobacteria; order Hyphomicrobiales; family Phyllobacteriaceae; genus Mesorhizobium; species Mesorhizobium sp. M7A.F.Ca.US.006.04.2.1. The sequence continues at coordinate 252 of NZ_RZQA01000281.1, read as the reverse complement.
ACAAGCGCCATCTCGACATGATCTACAGCCACATCAAATATTCCGATAAGCCGTTCATGGGCTCGGTGACCGCGCCGGAACGCGCCGAGGACACCGTCGCCATGGCCAAGATCGTGTTCGGCGACGATTTCGTCGAGAACAACACGGTGCTGACCAGCCTGATCAACGCCAACTCGCCGATGGTGTTCGACGAGACCATGCTCGGTGCGTTGAAAGTCTATGCGCGCCACAACCAGGCCTGCATCGTCACGC
>NZ_RZQA01000280.1:0-7055 GCF_004022915.1 Mesorhizobium sp. M7A.F.Ca.US.006.04.2.1 | reverse complement strand
CCTCGATGGAGTCACGGTTGAAGGCGAGCACATAGGGCATGAACACCGCATTGGTCATGCCGTGATGGGTGTCATAGAGCGCACCGACCGGATGCGACAGCGAATGGATGGCGCCGAGCCCCTTCTGGAAGGCAGTGGCGCCCATGGCGGCGGCGCTCATCATGTGGGCGCGCGCGACGAGATCCCTGCCGTTGGCATAGGCCTTCGGCAGGTTCTCGAAGACCAGCCTCACACCTTCGACGGCGATGCCGTCGGCCATCGGATGATAGCCCGGCGCGCAATAGGCCTCGAGACAGTGGGCGAGCGCATCCATGCCGGTGCCGGCGGTGATGAAGCCGGGCATGCCGACCGACAGCTCCGGATCGGCAATGACGATTGCTGGCAAAAGTTTCGGATGGAAGATGACCTTCTTGGTGTGCGTCGCCTCATTGGTGATAACGCCGGCGCGGCCAACTTCCGATCCGGTCCCGGCGGTGGTCGGCACGGCGATGATCGGCGCGATGGCGTCCGAATTGGCGCGCGTCCACCAGTCGTCGACATCCTCGAAATCCCATACCGGCCTGACCTGCCCGGCCTGGAAGGCGATCAGCTTGCCGAGATCGAGCGCCGAACCGCCGCCGAAGGCGATGACGCCGTCATGCTTGCCCTTCTTGAACACGGCGATGCCGGCGGTCAGATTGGACTCGACCGGGTTAGGCCTGACCTCGGAGAAGACGCCGTAGGGAACCTTGGCGTCGTCGAGAATCTTCAGCGTCGAGGCGACGACCGGCAGTTTCGCCAGTCCAGGGTCGGTGACGAACAACGGCCGCTTGATGCCGGTGGCCGCCAGCACCTCAGGCAATTCCTTGATGCGGCCGGCGCCGAAGCGGACGGTGGTGGGGTAGTTCCATTTGGAGATCAGCTTGGACATTTTTGTCTTTCAATAAATCAGATGGCTTCGCGCAGATGGAATGATTTCGGCCGGGTCAGATTGTCGTAGCCGATGGCCGACAAGCCCGCACCCTTGCCGGTGTCCTTGACGCCGGTCCAGACCAAGGCGGGGTCGAGGTAGTCGCAGCGGTTCATGAACACCGTGCCGGTCTCGACGCGGTTGCCGATCGCCACGGCATGCTCGGTATCGCGCGTCCAGATCGAAGCGGTCAGCCCGTAGGGACTGTCGTTCATCAGCGCGATCGCCTCTTCGTCGTTGCGCACCTTCATGATGCCGACGATCGGGCCAAAGCTTTCCTCGCGCATGACGCTCATCTGATGATCGACTTCTGTCAGCACCTCAGGTGCCAGATAAGGCGAACCAGCCTTGTCGTTAGCCACCTTCATGTTGATGTGCGCCTTGGCACCCTTGCGCAGCGCTTCCGCCTTCTGTTCACGGATCAGGTCAGCAAAGCGCGCCTGCGCCATCGGTCCCATCGTCGTCGCCTGATCGAGCGGATTGCCGAGGACATAGTTCTTGGTCTCGGCGATGAAGCCTTCGACGAATTCGTCATAGACCTTCTCGTGCACATAAACGCGTTCGATGCCGCAGCAGCACTGGCCGGAATTGTAGAAGGCGCCGTCGACCAGATTGGCGACCGCATGGTCCATCTTGGCGTCGGGCAGCACATAGGCCGGATCCTTGCCGCCAAGCTCGAGGCCGAGCGTCATGAAGGTGCCCGCCGCCGCTTTTTCGATGGCGCGGCCGCCGCCGACCGAACCGGTGAAATTGACGTGGTCGATCTTGCCCGAGCCGAGCAGCCTTTCGGTCTGGGCGTGGTTCAGCACGACATTCTGGAACACGCCCTTGGGCAGGCCGATCTTGTCGAAAGCCTGCTGAAAGCGTTCGCCGACCAGCAGCGTCTGCGCCGCATGCTTCAGGATCACGGTGTTGCCGGCCATCAGCGCCGGCACGATGGTGTTGACGGCGGTCAGATAGGGATAATTCCACGGCGCGATCACCATGACGACGCCGAGCGGGTCTTTCTTCACATAGCGGCGGAAACCGTCCTTGGGGTTGGAGGCCGGCACCGATTTGAGCGCCTGCTCGGCGATCTCGACCATGTAGTTGGTGCGTTCCCTGACGCCGCCGAATTCGCCGCCATAGCGCACGGGGCGCCCCATCTGCCAGGCGATCTCCGGCACGATCTCGTCGGTCATCGCGACCAGCGCTTCCAGCATAGCCAACATGTACTTGCCGCGCTCGACGATAGGTGTCTCAGCCCACTTCTCTTGCGCCGCCTTGGCGCGTTCCACTGCGGCGTTGATCGCCTGGTCTGTAGCAATCGGCCGCTCGGCATAGATCGAGCCATCGACGGGGGTAATGAGTTTGACCGTCTCGGTCATTTTGTAAGTCCTCGTATTCTACAACAAAATCGTATGGCCTGGCGCTGCCCCTCATCTGCCTGCCGGCAGCCTCTCCCCACAGGGAGAGGCTAAGAGTGAAGGGGGGCGCCAACGAACCGTCGATACCTAATACCGCTCGAACCCTCTGTGCAGTTCCCAATCCGTAATCCGGCGGTCGTATTCGAACTGCTCCCACTTTGCGGTGTGGACATAGTGTTCGAGCACATCCTCGCCGAGCGCCTGCTTGAGCATCTTCGACTTCGCCAGCGTGTCGGTGGCATCGCGCAGCGTCTTCGGAATCTCCGGCAGGCGAGATGCCTGATAGGCATCGCCGACGAACGGCTTCTGCAATTCCAGCTTTTCGTCGATGCCGGCAAGGCCGGCGGCGATCAGGGCTGCGAAAGCAAGATACGGGTTGAGGTCGGCGCCACCGATGCGGCATTCCATGCGGATGCCCTTGGTGCCCTCGCCGCACAGGCGGAAGCCTGCGGTGCGGTTGTCCTCGCTCCACATGATCTTGGTCGGCGCGAAGGTGCCGGCCTGGAAGCGCTTGTAGGAGTTGATATAGGGCGCCAGGAACCAGGTGAATTCCTTGGCGTATTTGAGCTGGCCGGCGGCCCATTGCTGGCCGAGTGTCGACAGCGTCCAGTCGGCCTTTTTGTCGAAGAACAGCGGTGTCTTGCCGTCGGCGCTCCACAGCGAATTGTGGATGTGGCTGGAATTGCCGGCGAGCCCGTAATTATACTTGGACATGAACGAAATCGCCTTGCCCTCGGACTCGGCGATTTCCTTGGCGCCGTTCTTCAGGATGACGTGGCGGTCGGCCATGTCGAGCGCCTCGGCATAGCGCACATTGATCTCTTCCTGGCCCGGACCCCACTCGCCCTTGGAATTCTCGATCGGAATGCCGGCCGCTTCCATTTCGTTGCGAAGCCGGCGCATGACGCCTTCTTCCTTGGTGGTGATGCCGATCTGGTAGTCGCCGATATAGGGCGATGCGGTGTCGAGACCTTGCCAGTGCTTCTTGCGGGCCGAATCGTAGGTCTCGTTGAACAGATAGAATTCGAGCTCGGATGCGAAATAGCCGATATAGCCGCGCTCGCTCAGCCGCTTGACCTGCTTCTTCAAGATGGCGCGCGGCGAATGCGGCAGGTCGTCATGCGTGTGGTGGTCGAGCACGTCGCAGATCACGAGCGCGGTCTTTTCCAGCCAGGGAATGCGCCGCAGCGTGGCGAGATCCGGCTTCATGACGAAATCGCCATAGCCCTTCGACCAACTCGCCGCCTTGTAGCCCGGCACCGGCTCCATATCGATGTCGGCGGCCAGCAGATAATTGCATCCATGCGTTTCGTCATGCGCGGAATCGACGAAGTACTGCGCCAGGAAGCGTTTTCCCGCCAGCCGTCCCTGCATGTCGACGATGCAGGCCAGCACGGTGTCGATCTCACCGCTGGAGACCGCTTTCTTCAACTGATCGAACGAGAAATTTCCGGCCATTCCTTTGGCACTCCAGCGCTTGGGCTTTGAATGAGTTGAACGAAACCATGGCCGGCACGATGCCGGCCATGGCCATGATGGTGGAGGTCAGTGGCCGGTTTCGCCGACTGCCTGTTCGGCCGCCTTGATGGCCGCCTGACGCGCCGCAATGATGTCGCCGAGCGGCGGCCCCTGGAAGCGGCGCTTCTCGAAGCCGAACCAGACGACTGCCGTCAGGATGAAGAAGCCGACGGTGATGTAGAGCGCCCAATCGTTCGGCGGCTGGATGCCGATGATGAAGATCAGGATCATTGAGACGATCGACAGGAAGGCGAACAGCATGAACACGCCGCGCCCCATGTTCCAGGGACCCATCTTGTCCCACTTCGGCGTGCCCCAGGCGAGCATGCCGAGCACGATCGGCACGGTGAAGGAGAGGAACAGGAAGATGACGGTGCAGGAAACCACGATGGTGTAGGCCGAAGTGCCTGCGACCGAAACCAGCGTCGAACCCCAGACGAACAGCACCGACAGGATCGAAGCCGTCCAGATCGCCGCCACCGGCGTGCGGTAGGTCGGGCTGACCTTGGCGAGTGCCGCCGAACCCGGCAGGCCGCCGTCACGCGAGAAGGCGAAGATCATGCGCGAGGCAGACGTCACCGTGGCAAGGCCGCACAGCAGCTGCGCGACGAACACGACGAGGTAGACGAACTCCTTGATGCCGGGGCTTACACGCTGGTCGAAGGCCCAGAAGAACACGTTCCAGCCCTGCTTGGCGGCATCGTCCATGTTCGGGATCATCAGCACGAAGGCGGCCAGGAACAGATAGCCGAAAACGGCCGACCAGATCACCGACATGACCATGGCGCGCGGCACGGAAGAAGCCGCCTTGATGGTTTCCTCCGAGGTGTGCGCGGAAGCGTCATAACCGGTGATCGTGTAGATCGGCAGCAACAGTCCGAGCGCGAACACCCAGGCATTCGAGACGGATGGCCACACGCCGGCGCCTGCGTCCCCGGAATAGTTCTTGAAGGTGAAGAGACGGCTGAAATCCCAGGTCTCAGCGGAAGCCAGGCAGACGATGGCGATCAGGATCGAGCCGAAGAAGATGAGATAGCCCGAGAAATCGGTCAGCTTCGCCGTCAGCTTGATGCCGAGATGGTTGATCAGCGCCTGCGCGCCGGTGATGATGATCAGAAAGATCATCTGGTTTGTCAGCGTGCCTTCGATTCCGAGCGTCGGGCCGAAAGCGCCGATGAAAAACGTCCAGGTGCCGACATTGATGGCGCCGAGCACGGTGATCAGGCCGAGCAGATTGAGCCATGCGGTGACCCAGCCGGTGCCGCGGTTGCCGAGGATCGAACCCCAGTGATAGAGGCCGCCGGCCGTCGGATAGGCCGAGCTGATCTGCGACATGGCGACCGCAAAGGTCAGCGAAACGAAGCAGCCGACCAGCCAGCCGATGCCGATGCCGATGCCGCCGGCGCCGGAGGTGGCCTGGGCCAGCGAATTGATGCCGCCCGACAGGATGCAGATGATGGAGAAGGAAACGGCGAAGTTCGAAAAGCGACTGAGGCGCCGCTCCAATTCCTGGGCATAGCCCATGCTGTGGAGGTGCTTTACGTCCTCCGCCTTGTCAACTTCAGTATAACCCGGTGCTGCCATTTTAGTGTCCCCTGTTGGTTTTCGGGTCGGGATGAGATCCCGCCCTAGCTAGCCGATTGAACTGACTTTCCGACTGAATGCGATCTGGTGTGTCCGGCCTCCTCTGGCTCCAGATCCGAAAAAATGCCCGTGAGCAGATCCGCCCATTTCCGCTGCCCGGTCTCGCCGGCGATTTCGTCATTGCGGATTTCGATCATCGCGCAGGGCAGTCCGCGCGGGCGCGCATGCCGTTCCAGCGTGAAATAGACTCGGTCATCAGGTGAATACGGCTCGTTGACCCCGACGGTGACACCGGAAAGCCGCTTCAGCGCCGATATCAGCGGCGCCGCCAGCCGGCGATCCTCGTCATGGATGATGCCGATATGCCAGGGCCGGTTGCGGCCCTTGTATACCGGCGTGAAGGAATGGACCGAAACCAGCCGCGTTTCCTGACCGTGTGACAGCCTGTGGCTGATGATATCCGCAATCGTATCGTGGAAAGGGCGCCACGAAAGCGCGACACGCGCGGCACGCTCACTTTCCGACAGGCCGGCATTGCCCGGTATGGCCGTTGTCTCACTGACCGGCGGCACCAGGTCGGGCGCGTCAAGCGGCCGGTTGCAGTCGATGACAAGGCGCGAAATGCGGGTTTCGACCAGCGTCGCGTCGAGCGCCTGCGCCATGCGGCGGGCAACCGGCAGCGCGCCGGGATCCCAGGCGATGTGGCGCGACAGGTCCTCGACAGCAAGGCCGAGCGTGCCGAATTCGGCGGGCAGGAAGTTCGAGGCGTGATCGCAGGTCAGCACGAAAGGGCTTGATCCGCCGGGGTTCGTCACCCTTACGGTATCAGACGATGCAAGGCTGGCGGGCCGTGCTTTCTCCATACTCTGCCGTCCCCGGGGAGCGCTGTATCGTATGTTACGTATTTTGCCTCATTGCGTCCCTGTGGATGATTTCATACAGTTTGTCCGGCTTTGTCAAATGCGATTTCGGAAAAGACCATCGACCGAGCCAAGGGTGGGGAAAAGATGATTTCCAACATTGCCGAACTGATCGCCGACCGCATCGGCACGATGCCGGCCAGCGAACGGCGCGCGGCCCAGACACTGATTGCCTTCTACCCGATGATCGGCTTGAAAACGGTCGCTGAATTCTCGGCCGCAGCCGGCGTTTCCTCGCCGACGATCCTGCGTTTCGTCGCCCGGTTGGGCTTTCAGAACTATCCGGAGTTCCAGTCGAGCCTGCAGGACGAACTGGCGGCGCAACTGCAATCGCCGGCGACAAGGACGCTCAATCCGCCCTCGCCCGGCGGCGGGACCGTGTCGCCGATGCTGGAAGCGACGCTCGACAATATGCGCGAGACATTCAGGCACCTGTCCGACAAGCAGCTTGCCGACATCGCCGCCCGGCTAGCGGACCGGCGCGGCAAGACCTTCCTGATCGGCGGCCGCTTCACCGATCCGCTGGCGCGCTACATGGCCGCCCACCTCGCCATCATCCAGCCGGATGTCTTTCACCTCGCCGGGCAGGAAAGCATGTGGCGTGACCGGCTGATCGACATGGGCAAGCGCGACGTGCTGGTCATCTTCGACATCAGGCGCTACCAGGACAGCCTCCTC
>NZ_RZQA01000027.1:0-17011 GCF_004022915.1 Mesorhizobium sp. M7A.F.Ca.US.006.04.2.1 | reverse complement strand
GCCTTGGCGTGCCAGTGGCGCGCATGCGCCGAATGACGTTTCTCGTCGCCGCCTTCTCGACGGCGATCCTGGTCTCTGTCGCCGGGGTCATCGGCTTCGTCGGGCTGATGATCCCGCATCTGTCGCGGCCGCTGGCAGGCCCCTTGCATCTGCGCCTGGTTGCCAGCTGCGCCGTCTTCGGCGCGGTGCTTTTGCTGGCCAGCGATCTTCTGGCCCGAACGCTGCTGCCGCCGCAGGAACTGCCGATCGGCATCATCACCAGCTCGGTCGGTGCGTTCTTCGTCGTCACCATGCTGATCCGCAACCGGCTTTGAGCGCGTTTGGCAACCGGTCGCCGGATCACACGGTCCAGAAATAGCGCACGATGTGGAAGAACACCGGGGCGGCGAAGACCAGGCTGTCGGTGCGGTCCATCATGCCGCCATGGCCTTCGATGAGATGGCCCCAGTCCTTGACGCCCTGGTCGCGCTTGATGGCCGAGGCGACCAGCCCGCCTAGGAATCCCATCGAGCAGGCGACGAAGGCCACGGCTGCCGCCTGCAGCGGCGAGAAGGGCGTCACGAACGACAACAGCGCGCCGAGCAGGCTCGCCGACACCAATCCGCCGATCAGCCCTTCCCAGGTTTTCGACGGCGAGACGTTCGGCGAAAACCGGTGTTTACCAAACAGCTTGCCGAAGATGTACTGCAGCACGTCGCTGCCTTGCACGACGATGATCAGGAAGGCGATCAGCAGCAAGGTGCGGCCTTCGAAGCCTGGCACGTCGAGTGTCAGCAGGGCGGGGACGTGGCTGACGCAATAGACCGAGATCATCACCGCCCATTGCTGCGCGGCGATCCGCTCGAGGAAGCGTTCGGTGTCGCCATGCAGCGCCGTGATGGCCGGCATCAAGAGGAAGCAGTAGACCGGAATGAAGATGACGAAGAGCCCATACCAGGCGGTCCACACCAGCCAGTACTGAAACGGGATGATGATGCCGAACATGCCGAGCAGCACCCAATGGTCGCTGCGGCGCGTATGCGTCAGCGTCACGAATTCGCGCAGCGCGGCGAAGGAAATCAGCGCAAACAGGATGGTCATCCCGTAACGGCCGAAGAAGAAGGCGACCGTCATCAGCGCCACCATCACCCACCAGGCGTTGATGCGCTGCGTGAGATTGACAAGCGTCGAGCTCAGCGGCTTCGGCGCTCGCGCCGAAAGGATGGTGGCGACGATGCTGGCGGTGGTCAAAACCGCCAGCAGGCCGATGATCAGGATGGAGATCTCGTGGCGCATCAATCGTCTCGCTCGGGACGCGGGTTGAGCGCCAGAAGCGCGGCGTGGGCGCGCTCGAGAAAGGCGCGGCGTTCTTCGCCCGGGCCAACCGCGACAGGCGCGCCGAAAACGACGCGGCACAGCAGCGGCACCGGCAGGAACTGGCCCTTGGGCAGCACGCGCGACATGTTCTCGATCCAGCACGGGATCAGCTCGACCTCAGGCCGCGCCGTCGACAGATTGTAGAGCCCGGAGCGGAACGCCAGCAGCGGCTCGTCTGTCATGTTGCGGGTGCCCTCGGGAAACAGGATAAGCGAGTGCCCTTGGTCGAGAACCGACAGCATGATCTCGATGGGGTTTTCCTCAGGTCTCGTCCATTGCCGGTTGATGAGCACGGACGACAACATGTCCTGCGCGATGAAGCGGCGCAGCCGCGACTTCCCCCAATATTCGCCTGCGGCAACAGCATGGGTGATCGCGCGCTCCCTTTCGCTGAGACAGGCCGACAAAAGGATGAAGTCGCCATGGCTGGTGTGATTGGCGAAATAGATGCGCTGCCGCTCGGAGGGCAGGCTGCCGTTCCAGATCGGCCGCACCCCGGTCACCATCCGGGCCAGAGCCGACAGGCCGACGGAGGTTACCGTCTGCAGCAAGGTGAAGGTCTTGAGCGAAAGCTTGTTCATCGCGGCGCCCAAAACCCTGCCGCCAGAAGCGCTGCGGCGAACAGAGCCAGGGCAGCGCGCTGCTTGAACAGCAAGCGGCTTGTGCCGGCCATGCGGTCATCGAGCAAGCGTGTCGCGAACGGAGCCGGTTTCAGGCGCATGCGCGCCAACATGTCATCCACCGCGGCACCGCCGGAAGCTTCGTCGTCATGGCTCGCCATCAGTCGGAACAGCAGCGCGTCGAATGCCAGCAATGCCGACAGCGCCAGCACCGCAACCGCGCTCGCGGCGGCGATCGACAAAGCGATGGCCGCGGGCAAGGTCTCGAAGGCACCGCGCGCCGATGCGGCTAGAGGCGCAAGGACATTTGCGGCCAGCACGATTGCGGCCGGCCACGCGGCCTGTCGCATCAGCATGCCGGCGAAGCGGTCGGTGCGGTCCTGATAGGTATTGCCTGTCATGACGCCGCCCGCCCCGTAGCCTCTGCAAGATGAATCGGCCGGCCGGCGGCCGCGAGCATCTCGCGGGCGAGCGCTGGCGTCCCGGCCCTGCCGGTCGCCACCAGCCATTCGGCGACGACGCCGGCGCTGCGCTGGAAGCCGAGCGCGCAGCACACCAGGACGGTGCCGTCGCGGCGTGCATTCTCCAGCGCGCCGGCTGCCTGTTGCCGTATCGCCAGTGGCGGCGGCAACAGGTCGATCATCGGAAAGCTGATCCAGCGGCAATCGGTTGTCGCCGGCTTTTCGAGTTCGGCGGCGAGGTCGATGACCGTGCCGAAGCTGTTGGCCTCGCTTGCCGTGGGAAAGCGCCCGAGAAAGACACCTTCGGCAATCGCCACCTGGGGGGCAAGATTGCGCGTCCAGGCCCATATGTTTGCCCTGGCGCCGAGGCGATAAGGCAAGAGCAGGACACGGCTTGCAAGCGTCATGGTGCCATCGGCGGATTGCTGGAACACCTTTTCGCCTGCGCCAGCATAGGCGAAGGCGACGATGGCCAGCGCCAGCGCCGGCCAAAGCAGGAAGAGCGCGACAGCGCAAAGGAAGGCACCGAGCGCGGCACCGGCCAGCGCGAGGACGGCGCCCAGCGCGTAGAACCGCGCCAGCCGCCGCGCTTTCGCATCGTTGGTCAGCCGGAAGCCTGCAAACGGCAATGCGCCGCTGCGCGGAAACAGCCACAGCGCAAAGAACCCGAGCAGCGCGCCGGTCGGGATGTCGATGAAGTGATGCTGCCAGGTCGTCAGCACCGAGGCGCCGATGAGGAAGCTCCAGCCATGCCAGAGCGGCAGGAGCAACCCGCCGAGCCGGTGGCGCCAATGATCCCAGATGATCGCCAAAAGGGCGATATGCAGCGAGGGCGCCTGGTTGAACGGCTTGTCGAAACCGCCGAGCACGGCAAACAGGAAGCCCGGCAGGCCGGTCGTCGCCGGTCGCACGAATGTAGCGGTCAGCGGGAACAGGATGAAGCAGATAACGGCGACGATTTGCGCGGTGAGATAGCGTCCGGCCAGACGGTCGACCCCTTGCCTGTCGTTGTTGAGCAGCAGCGACAGGCCGTAGAACAGGTTGATCGACCAATAGGGCACGATGGTCCAGGCGAGGAACGGGATGCCGTGCTCCCACGAGAACACGATACTGCCGACATCGTCGCGCCGCGACGCCAGCCAGTTGGCGAAGCCGTAGCTGAGATAGAAGAACGGCGCCAGGAAGGCCAGCCACAGGGCTGCCCTGACGACCACCCGGCTATAGGGTTCGGCACGCGCCACGGATGCAGGCGATGACACCATGCTGCTCAGCGGCGCCGCGCGAGCGAGACGGTGAAGATGCCCCATTGGTCGATGCGCTGGTCGAGCTTTTCGAAACCGGCGGCTTCGACGAGCTGGTTCATTTCGCCTTGCGTGCGCCGGCGCATCACCCAGGCCTCGCCGCCGCGATGCGAGGTCAGGCTGCGGGCGATCAACTCGAGCTGCGGGTGCCAAGGCTGGTTGGTGTAGAGCAACAGGCTGCCCGGCTGCATGGCGCTGGCCAATCCACCGAGCGAGCGGGCGATCATCGCATTGTCCGAGAATAGCTCGTAGAGGCCGGAAACGATGGCGAGGTCCGGCGCCGGATCGGCGTTGGCGAGCATGTCGGCATCGAAAGCGTCGGCGCGCTGGAACGTGACGTCAGCCGGCAATTGCCGCTCCGTGATCAGCTTGCGGCCAAGCTGCACGTTGAGGTCGGAATAATCCTGCAGACGCACGCTCGCCGGCTGGTCGGGGCTCTTCACGATGGCATCGAGAACATAGCGGCCGTGGCCGGCGGCGATGTCGAGAATATGCACTGGCCGGCCAGTGGTCTTGAGCGTTGCCAGGCAAGAGCCGATCAGTTCTTCGAGATGCAGCTTGCGCTGGCGGATGCCGCGCCAGCCGATAGCTTCCAGGAAGACACGGTCGACGACGCGGCCAAGGGGCGTAAGTCCGCGCGCGTCGTTTTCGTAGACATAATCCAGCGTCGAGCCGGAATCGAAGCCGGTGGCAATGCCGGTCTTCATGCCTTGGGAAACCCAGGCGCCCATGCGGATGGAGGCGCGGCTGAATGCCCAATAGAGACCCTTTGGCGACATCAAAGCGAGCGGTGAAGCAAGCCGGTCGGCCTCGTCGCGTGTGTAGCCGGCAATGTCCGCCTGCTTCAGGTCGACCGGCGCATCCGGTGCCGCGAACTGCCTGGCCAGGAACGGCCGGATCAGGTCGAGGGCCTTTGCCCGGTCGCGTTCGCCCAGCGTGTCGTGGAAGAAGCCCGGTAGCACATGACGTTCCTTGATGCGGCTGCCGAGATTGACGAAGAACTCGTGCTGCGGGCCGTGGCGCACGACCCAATCGCTGCCCGAAAGCAGAAGCTGCGTCGGCGCGGTGATGGCGCGGGCGTCAGTGACGATGCGGGCTGCGTGCTGATAGAGTTCGACCAGGATGTTGGAAGCGATCGGCCGCGTGATCAGTGGATCGCTCTCGAAAGAGGCGATGCGCACTGGATCATGGGTCAGGAATTTCGCCTTGACGTAGGAATTGACGAAGAAGCCGCCCTTGATCTTCTGCCAGAGCGCTATGCCCTCCTTGGCGAAGGGCACGTAGAGTTTTACCGAGAAGGCCGGTGAGGCCAGCACCATGGCGCGCAGCTTCGGCGCATAGTCATGCACCCAGGCGGCGGCCAGAACGGCGCCGAAGGACTGCGCGATCAGCGCGATATCGCGCGTGGCGAAGCCATCCCTTTCAGCGATCTCGCGCATGAAGCAGTCGATGTCGCGCACCAGCGCCGAGAAGGACGGGGCATAGCCGCGCTCGCCGGACGAACGGCCATTGCCGCGGGCATCCCAGGCATAGAAGGCGTGGTCCGGCATCCGCAATTCATCGACGAGATGGGCCATGCGGCCGCCATGCTCGTGGCCGCGATGGAAGAGCACCACCGCGCCTTTGGCATCGGCCGAAGCCGCCGGCCAGAAGCGGTAGAAGATCTCCGTCCCGTCATGGCTGCGGAAGACCCGCTCCTGCGCTTGCCGCGCAAGGCTTTCCGTGACCGCGGCCGCGATGGGTTCGTGCATCATGGTCTTTCCCTCTGGCGGCCCCACTGGCGGCATTGCGAGCCTCGATGCTCAGCTGGCGCTGCCAATAAGCCCGGCGCGTATCCGGTTTATGGCGGTCAGCAGCGAAAGCGTTGCCATGGCCGGAAACACAAATGGCGCGATCGATACCGGCCACAGCCCTGCGGCGCACAGCACGGCGACGACGCCAAGCGCCAGCGCCCTGTCGCTCTTGCCGAACGGCCCGGCATAGTTGCGGCCGATCTTGGCGGCGATGCCGAGCACGCCGGCAAACTCGGTCAGCGCCGCCGATATTGCGAAGGCGACGACGCCCCATGCGCCAAATTCCGGAAAGACGGCAAAAGGCAGAATCAGCGCGAGGTCCGAAACGACATCGCCCAACTCGTTCAGATACATGCCGAGCGTCGAGGCTTGGCCATGCTCGCGCGCCAGCATGCCGTCCACGGCATTCAGCGCCATGCGCACGAACATCACCACGGGGATAAGCAACAGCAGCCAGCGCCATTCATGCCGGATCGCAATGGCCGCGCCGGCGGCTATCGACATCGCGGCCGCCAGGATGGTTATGCTGTTTGCGGTGACCCCGATAGCCGCCAGCCGATTGACCAGCGGCCGCAGTCGACCCTGGAAGGCCGGCTTGAGAGCGTAAAGCGTCGGCATTGCGTTGATCCCCCGATCCTGTTCAGCGGCTGTACATCAATATGCCAGACGCGACCAGCGGAGAGGCGGCGCGGCCATCATGCGTTCGCAAATCGATAACCATGATTTGCCCGGCAAAGCTGTCATGCACATTTGTCGGCTTTGTGTGCACTGCGGCATCTTGAATAGTGAGCACGCTTATTATATATCTCGCTCATGGTTTCCGATGGCATCGACAGATTGGGCTTCTTGATCCACGACGTGCAGCGCCTGATGCGCAAGCGCTTCGAGGCGAGGGCCAGTGGCTTGGGGCTTTCTTCGGCGCAATGGCGGCTTCTGGTCCGCGTTGCCAAGGAAGACGGTGTCGCGCAGGCGCGGCTGGCCGAACTTCTCGAAATCGAGCCGATCAGCGTTTCGCGCCTGGTCGACCGCATGGAGGAGGGAGGCTGGATCGAGCGTCGTTCCGACGCTGCCGATCGCCGCGTCCGCATGATCTTCCTGACGCCCAAGGCAAGCGATGCCTACGCCGTGATCAAGAGCATTGCCGGAGAAGTCTATGAGGAATCGCTGGTCGGCGTGAAACCGGAAGCCCGTCGCGTCCTCGTCGAGGGACTTGAGGCGATGGTCCGCAACCTGACCGACGACGAGACGCCGTCCATTGAAAAAGTGAAGAACACAGAGGGCGCAGCAGCATGAACGCGGTAGCCAAGATAGACGAGAAAGTGACCGAACTGGAAATGGAAGCGCCGGCGCAGCCGGCCGCGGCCCCGGCGACCGTTGCTCCCCCGGTGCAGCCGGCTCCGGCGCCGGTGAAGAAAAAGCGCCGGCTGGGCCGCTTCCTGCTGATGGTCGCGCTGCCTGCGGCATTGGCTGTTGGCGGCGGCTATGTCTGGGTTACCGGCGGCCGCTATCAGGAGACCGAGAACGCCAATCTGCAGCAGGCCAAGGTATCGATCGCTTCCGACACGGCCGGCCGCATCGTCAAGGTCGATATCTTCGATAACCAGCTGGTCAAGCAGGGTGACGAGCTGTTTGCCATCGACCCCGAGCCCTACCGGATCGCGTTGGCTCAGGCCGACGCGGCGGTGGCGGGCGCGCGTCTCAATGTCGAGCAGTTGCGCGCCGCCTATGGCCAGTCGATGGCTCAGCAGAAGTCCGATGCCAGCCAGGTCGCCTTCGCCCAGTCGCAGTTCGACCGCGCCGCCGATCTTGCCCAGAAGGGCATCAACGCCAAATCGTCGCTGGACGAAGCCAAGAACGATCTCGACAAGGCCAAGCAGCAGCTGGCCGTTGCCGAGCAAGGCATCATCAGCGCCAAGGCAGCCCTTGGCGGCAATCCCGACATCGAAACCGACAAACATCCGACCGTGATGGCCGCGCTCGCCGCGCGCGACAAGGCCGCCTACGACCTGGCGCAGACCACGGTCAAGGCGCCGGCTGACGGCATCGTCAGCCAGGCCTCGTCGTTCAAGGTCGGCCAATATGTCGGTTCCGGCACGCCGCTGTTTTCGCTGGTCGAGACCGGCGACACCTGGATCGATGCCAATTTCAAGGAAACGCAGCTCACCCACATGAAGCCCGGTCAGAAGGCCGAGATCGTGGTCGACACCTATCCGGGGCGCACCTTCGAGGCGACGGTCAAGGCGATCGGCGCCGGCACGGGAGCCGAGTTCTCGCTGCTGCCGGCCCAGAATGCCACCGGCAACTGGGTCAAGGTCACACAGCGCATCCCGGTTCGTCTCGAACTGACCGATACGGACGCCAAGATGGCGTTGCGCACCGGCATGAGCGCCACCGTTACCGTCGACACCGGCGTGGCGCGTGGCCTGCCTTCGATCTTCGGTCACGCCACGGCCGGCGAGGCCGCGCAGTAACGTCAACAGAATGCCGCAGGACCAGCGGCAGAGGTGAATAGCAGGATTGGTCTGATGGGAGGAGCTGGAAGGATCAGCGTTTGGGTGCTGCCGCGGTGCGGCCTGGCCGAATCTGAAATCTCCGACGCGGACCCGTCGGTCCTCATGTTTCCGGGCGGCAGGCATCCGCTCATCAGAGACTTTCAGTCGATGTAACCCCCACATCGACAATCGCGTCCCACCGCGACGAGGGTCTCTCAACCGAAGGCGTTGCCGCCCGGAAACCCCTTGTACACGTTTTTGTTACCTGCTGGAAGTTCCACGCCATGAGCACGCCCGAACCCTTCAAAGAAGTGCCGCATCGCGGCCTGATCACGGTCGCGCTCATGTTGGCGACGATCATGCAGGCGCTCGACACGACGATCGCCAACGTCGCGCTGCCGACCATGACCGGCGATCTCGGCGCCTCGCCTGACAACATCAACTGGGTGCTGACCTCCTACATCGTTGCCGCCGCCATCATGACGCCGGTCACCGGCTGGCTGGCCGATCGCTTCGGCCGCAAGGAACTGTTCCTGACGGCGGTGGTCGGCTTCACCGTGTTTTCGATGCTGTGCGGCATCGCCTGGAGCCTGGAGACCATGGTGTTCTTCCGGCTGATGCAAGGCGTGTTCGGCGCCGCGATCGTGCCTCTGTCGCAGACCTTCCTGCTCGACATCAATCCCAGGGAACGCCATGGCCAGGCGATGGCCATCTGGGGCGCCGGCATCATGCTGGGTCCGATTCTGGGCCCGACACTCGGTGGCTGGCTGACCGAGAATTTCAACTGGCGTTGGGTGTTCTTCATCAATCTGCCGGTCGGCATCGTCGCCTTTCTCGGTATGGCCGCTTATTTGCCGGCTATCGCGCGGCGCGTGCGCGGCTTCGATTTCTTCGGCTTCGCCATGATATCGCTCGGCGTCGGCGCGCTTCAGCTGCTGCTCGACCGCGGCGGCGAGGTCGACTGGTTTTCCTCGGTGGAGATCTGGATCGAACTTGGTCTTTCGCTCACCGGCTTCTGGGTGTTCATCATTCACACCATGACGGCCGAGCACCCCTTCATCGATCCCAAGATCTTCCTCGACCGCAATTTCGTGACCGGGCTGGCATTCATCTTCGTCATGGGTGTGCTCATCCTGGCGAGCATGTCGCTGCTGCCGCCGATGCTGTCGACCATCTTCGGCTATCCGACCGTCACCATCGGCATCGTCATGGGGCCACGCGGCGTCGGCACCATGATCTCGATGCTCGTCGTCGGGCGGCTCATGAGCAGGATTGACGCCAGGATCCTCGTCGTCATCGGCTTCCTGCTGACCGCGCAGTCGCTCTACACCATGTCCAGCTTCACCCCGCAGATGGACAATTGGCTGATCATCAGCTCCGGCGTCATCCAGGGCCTGGGCATGGGGATGGTGTTCGTGCCGTTGTCGACCGTCGCCTTCGCCACGCTTGACGTGCGCTTCCGCACCGATGCCACGGCTCTGTTCAGCCTGGTGCGCAATCTTGGCTCGTCGATCGGCGTGTCGGTCGTGACGGTGTTGATGGTGCGCAACACGCAGATCAACCATGCCGAGCTTTCGGCCTTCATCAATCCGTTCAACCCCAATCTGTGGGCTGTTTCGCCGGCGGCCGCAGGCGGCGATCCAACGGCGCTCTCGCAGGTCGATCGCATGGTCAATCTCCAGGCCATGATGATCTCCTACGTCAACGACTTCAAAATACTCATGGTGATGACACTGCTTGCCATCCCGTTTGTTTTCCTGCTGCGCAAGCCGAAGCAGGCACCAGCCGGCGGCGCGCCGGCGGCGCATATGGACTAGCTTTCCATCAAATCGTCTTGGGTGTGGCGCACCGAACCGGCACGTTTTCCTATTTTCCGAGCACGAGGCTCCAGTAACGGAGCTTGCTGTCGCTGCCGTCGCGCACATAGGCAAGGCCGAAGCGTGTGAAGCGCGGGTCGAGCATGTTGCGGCGATGGCCTGGTGAATGCACCCAGATGTCGAACAGCTTCTCGAGGTCGAAACGACCCTCGGCGATGTTCTCCGCCGCGGCACCGGAAATTCGATTGTCCCTGACGCGCGAGGCGAAATCCTTGCCCCAGCCGGTGGTGTGGCTCATGCGGCGGCGCTGCGCCATATAGCCTGCCTGCTGCAGGGCGGCCTGTTCGAGCTGCCGGTCGGGGACCAGCGGCGCGAGCCCGGCCGAGGCGCGGATGCTGGCCAGCGTGCTGGTGGCGGAGGAGGAGACCCCGGCGCCTTCACCGGTTGGCAGTGAAACGGTGCTGCAGGCGGCGAGCCCCGCCAGGGCTGCGAGGCCGGTCAGCACCATGCGCCTGTTCAGCTTCGGGATCGGGTGGGTTTCGATTTTCGCTATGGTCATGCCCCTGAGATAATGGCGATCATGGCTTTTGCCGGGCAGGGCGGCGAAAATCGGAGAGGGGGCGACAGACTGACGCTGGCCGGTACAACGCTGATCGGCGTGGCATGCTGGGCGGAGTTTCACCAGGCGATCGACGGCGCTGCCTATCCCAGGCTGGCCGGATTGCGCCTCGCATCGAAACCGATCCGGCCGTGCGTTATCGCCATTTTTCTCAACGCTACCGCTGGCGCCGCCGCACGTCAGGTTGTCTCTCATTTCACCAGAGTGATCATCCGATCGGCATACATTGTGCGATTTCCAAGCGCCGCCGCGCAGTCGGACTTGACGGACGAGTTCCCGGTCATCTGTATCGTATTGCCGACAAGCCTGAGACAGTCGCCCTGGGCGCTCATATCAGAGTTGCCGGCGTAGGAAATGGGCGCGTCCGGCGCGTAGATGAAACCGCTGAGCACGGAATTTGCGCCACCATTCAATGTCAGGGCAGACGTGTTGCCGTGATCCTGGAAAATGGTGATACCAGCATAAGGGCCGCTGGTGGGCGGGGAAAGGTTCACCTTCTCATTGGCATTTATGTAGATCTGAGCGCTTTCCATGAGGAAAATGGTCACGCCCTGGCCAGTCAGGCTGCCGTTTCCCCCTGGCTTTATGGTGGTGCCGCGCATGATGTAGACGCCCGGATTAAGCGTGATGTTCCCCGATAATGTCTTGTCGCAATAAGTGCCGGGCGACAGCGTGTAGGTTTTGCCGTTCGGGACAGGCAAACACAATGTGTAAGGGGGAGGAACGACGTCGGCCAATGGATCAAAGGACGCGTACCTATGTTCGTGCGGCGTTCCGCAGGCGAGACTGGCGCTGGGTGGCAACAGCCCGCTGGTGCCGCCGACGGTTGAGACACAGCCGGCCGAAACCAGTGCGGAACCACCCCTGTTGACGGAATCCGACGCGTCCGAGTTCGCCGCGATCACGCAATTGTCCATCGAGACGTTGGTTGAGCCCTGCAGGTTCACGGCGGCGGACGCATGCGGATCGAGCGCCAGCACGCAGGCCTGTGCGCCAGGTTTTATCTTGACCGAGGCCGAGCGGTAGGCCTGCCAGGGGGCCGAGGCGCTGATGAAGCTTGGGCGGCTTATGCTGGACGACAGCGAGATAAAGTAGGCGCTTGGACTGCCGCTTGCCGTTGCCGCGAAAGCGGAGACGCTGCCCAAATATTCCTGCTGGTCGGCCGCGCTCATATTGGCGGCGAAGAACTGCAGCCCAAGCTGCTGGACATCGCCAGCCGCCATATCGGGAGAGAACTTCGTGCCGATGGCGAGCCCAGCCGCGTCCAGCGAGTTCTGGAGTTGCGAGGCGTCATGGCTCGTGCCGATCAGATCGACGGCGCCGGCCAAACCAATCATTAGTGGCAGCATAGCGACGGCGGTCGTTATGGCAAAGTTGCCGCGCTCCGAAGACCAGAAGGCTTTCAATGCGAACATAGTCCCTCACCGAAACTCGTAAAGCTCAGGTGATACGCCAGGGATCCCTACGAGTAATTTAAGTAAATGCTAAAATGCGTAAATGCTAAAATGCAGCACAATGATTGGCCAAAACGAAGGTCTGCCAAGGTACGCCATATGAGAGGCCATACGGAGAGTTGAACACAACGAGGAGTTGCTCCCCAGGCCATTGACCCGGCGACAATCGCCGCCAACTCTGCTATCATGCTTCTCGATCTTGAAATGGCAGCGCTGGCGGCCATCCAGGCGGTGACCGCCCCGACACACGGGAGGAAGGTTATGGCCGGCTTTCATGTCATGGCGGACGCACGTGGAATGCATGTGCAGCCGGCGGTGCGCCGCATCACCACGTCGGACCTTTGGGATGCGTTGCGTCTCGGGTTCGAGGATTTCTGGGCAAAACCATCGCACTACGTGTTCCTGTGCCTGATCTATCCCATCGTCGGCCTGATCCTGACGCAGTGGACGTCCGGCGCCAATGCCATCCAGCTCATCTATCCCCTGATGTCGGGTTTCGCGCTGGTCGGGCCGTTTGCGGCGCTCGGCCTTTACGAGATCAGCCGCCGGCGCGAGCTCGGCATGAACACCTCCTGGCGGCACGCGTTTGATGTCCGGCGCTCGTCCGCGATCCCGTCGATCGCCGTCATTGGCGTCATGCTGGTGGCGCTGTTCCTGTTGTGGCTCTACACCGCGCAATCGATCTACACTGGCCTGTTCGGAGACCAGCCGCCGGCCTCGATCGGCGGCTTCATCCGCGACGTGCTGACCACCAGTAAGGGCTGGACGCTGATCCTTGCCGGTAATGCCGCGGGCTTAGTCTTTGCCGTAATCGTGCTGGCCACCACTGTGGTTGCCTTCCCGCTGCTGCTCGACCGCGACGTCGGCGCCGTCTCAGCCATCGAGACCTCGGCCCGGGCGGTGATGGCCAACCCGCTGCAAATGGCGCTGTGGGGCTTGCTGGTCGCCGTGCTTCTGGTGATCGGTTCGATCCCGCTGTTTGCCGGGCTCGCCGTCGTCATGCCGGTGCTCGGCCATGCCACCTGGCATCTCTACCGCAAGGTGGTCGAGCCGGAGCGGGCACAGCAGATAAGGCGACCGATGTAGGCTAGCTCTCAGCGCTGCGCGTCGGTCGCCATCTTCAGCGCGAGAGCCGCCAGCACGGTTCCCATCATCCAGCGCTGGATGACCAGCCACAAGGGCCGTCCGGCGAGGAAGGTGGCGATTGAACCGGCCGTCACCGCGATGACGGCATTGACGCTGAGGCTGATCGAGATCTGTGTCGCGCCGAGCACCAGGAGCTGCGACAGGACGTGACCCTTGCCAGGGCTGATGAACTGCGGCAACAGCGACAGATAGAGCACGGCCACCTTCGGATTGAGCAGATTGGTCATCAGGCCCATGGCGAAAAGCTTGCGCGGCCGGTCCCTCGGCAATTCGCGCACTTCGAATGGCGAGCGTCCGCCCGGCTTCACCGCCTGCCAGGCCAGCCACAGGAGATAGAGCACGCCGGCAAAGCGCAGCGCATCATAGGCGTAGGGCACTGCGAGCAGCAGCGCGGTGATGCCGAATGCCGCCGCCAGTACATAGAAGACAAAGCCGAGCGCCACGCCGCCAAGCGAGATGAGCCCCGCCTTCGGCCCCTGCGACAGGGAACGCGAGATCAAATAGATCATGTTGGGGCCAGGCGTCAGCACCATGCCGAGGCAGACCAGCGCGAAGGCGAGATGATTGGCTGTTTCGGGCATCTGTTCTTCCCCAGCGCGCCGCGAATGGACGCGCGATCCGGCAGGCGGCCAAGATGTGCCTGTCCCGGGAGGCGCGCGCAAGTGCATGGCGGCGCCAGCCGTTGTTCCAGCCAGCCCCCGAAGCCTGAGGATCAGCCGACGATGCGCAGGTTCGACAATTCGTTGCCGATTTCCTTGAAATCGTTCGACAAGCTGGCGCCGGTGGCATTCCAGAACAGTTTTGCCGGCTTGCTCGCGTCCGTTGGATCCTTGCGGAAGCGCGAGTTCGACGAGCAGGATCTCAGCGCCTCGATCGCCTGCTGATCGGCGGTTTTGGTCGTCGACAGGTCGAGCGCCACCGTCATCACCATGATATTGGCTGCCTTGGCGTTGTTGCAAAGCGTCGCCATCTGCTCGTTGAGCGCGTTGGTGTAGTTGCCGTTCGAATAGTCGAACTGGCCAATGGCGCTCGATGTGCCCATGAACAGGCGGCCCACCGAAGTGCCGTTGTAGCCTGGGTTGAGATAGCCGAAGGACGCATAGGTCGATTTCGAATCGGCGGGGTCGGAATGGCTGAGCGAGGACGGCGTGTAGTAGGTATTGGCGCCGTCGGTCAGCACGATGACGACCTTGTCGTTGCCTCTCTCGGTTTCCGGGCGGCCTTGCGTGAACGGCTCGCCGCTCGAAACCACCCGCCAACCCCAGGCCATGCCTTCGGGAACATTGGTGCCGCCATCGGGCTTCATCAGGTCGATCGCGGCCTTGATCGCGGTAAGCCCAGTGGTAACGCTGACATCGGTCAGCGGCGTGATCGGGTTGGTGGAGCAGCTGTAGTTCGGCCCGTTGCCGGCGGCCAGCGCCGGCGCATTGATCGGCCTCGGTTGGAAATATTTGGACATGTTGCGCAGCCGGGATTGGCCGGTGCTGCTCGTCGGGTCGTCATTCCACCAGCTGTTGATGGCGCCATAGGTCGTCGGCGCGGCCTCGTCGGGATCCTGGGTGAGCCTCCAATGGTTGCCGGGTTCGTCCGGGGCGAACATCGGCACAAACATCGTCGCCGGATCGCCGACCCCTATGCCGGTGTTCGCCGAGCCGCCGGAAGGCGCCGCGTCGTTGACATTGTAGGGATAAGGCCTGGCCTCGACGCAGCCCTGCCAACTGGCGAACGGGCCATAGGTGTCGATGTAGTCGTATTCGTCGTGGTCGCGTTTGCAGGTGTTGTTCGGGTTGTATTCGTCGCACACCACGCGCTTGCTGTTGACGACACGCTCATGGTTGGTGACGACCTTCATGTCGCGATAGAGCGAAAACCGGGTCAGCATCTGGCCTTCGTCGGTTCCCCATCCGGTGCCGCGCTTGTACCAGATGCCGTTGGTCTGCTGGGCGTATTTGTCGGCTGCGTTCAGCGTCGACCAGTCGAAATTCTCGTTCGATACCGGCGACAGGCCTTCGGTATCCATCCAGGGCGCATTGCCGTTGCCGGGCCCGACATTGACCGAGGCGGCAAACGGCACGAGGCCGAACTGCACCGGCCTGTCGACCTGCTTGATCATTGCCGCCTGCTGGGCCAGCGTGTCGACCAGCTGTTTTGCCGCGGTCTTGAGAAGGTCGATGCGCGTTTGCCCCGAGCCCGTTCCGGTCTTGGTCATCGACCCGGAATTGTCGAGTACCAGGGCGACTTCAAGAGTGTTCTTCAGCCGCACTTCCGAGGTGATGTTGAAGCTGATCCTCTGGTTGGCGTCGGTTTCGGATTTGCCGACGAGCTGGCCGAAGACCGGATAGAAATAGGGCTTATAGTCAAGCCGCGCGGTCATCTTGAGCAAGCCGCCGCCGGTGGTGTTGCTTGGCAAGGTGACGGTGAGCGTCGTATTGGCGGGGTTGATCTTGTTGAGGTTGGCATTGAAGAAGTCGAGCGCATAGGCCCGCAACTGGTCGTCGGTGGCACCCTCCGTCAGCCGGCGCGCCGTGGCGAAGTTTGCGGCATCGAGCGCGTTCGAAACCGCCTGTTTTTCGCGGCTCATCTCGGTGAAGTCGACGGCCATTGCCAGGGCGCCCATCAGCGGAACCATCGCGACGACCGTCATGAGAGCATAGTTGCCGCGTTGGTCGCGGCAGAACTGACGCCAAAGTCCATGCATGTCTTGGAGCGGCCCCCGCCGGCGGATTCTCGATCGACGCCAGCTTTCCACAAAACGCTGAAGGCCGGGTTTGGCAAATCGCTCTATTGCCGGGGCAGCGCTTCACCAACCGCTAACCAATCGTGCCTGGCGAAAGCTGGTGACAGGCCGGAATGGTTCGGCTAATCCGAACCGGCTGCGGCGAACCGTCTGTCGTGGCGGTCGCAACGATCATGACTGAAGGAAACGGCATGGCGGATTCGCCTGAAATCATCGGCTCGCTCGAAGACGTGTCGAAGGCCTATTCGGCAATCCTGTGCGACGTCTGGGGGGTGGTCCATAATGGCGAAACGCATTTCCCTGTGGCAGCCTCCGCATTGGCAAGGGCTCGAGAGGCGAAAATCCCCGTCGTCCTGATCACCAATTCGCCGCGCAGAAGTGCCGATGTAGTGGCGCAGATGAACGCGATCGGTGTTCCACCGTCAGCCTACGACCGGGTGGTTACCTCAGGCGACGTGACCCGGGATCTGATCGCCGAAGGGCCGCGCAAGATTTTCCATATCGGCGCCGACCGCGACTTCACCCTCTATGAAGGTCTCGACGTCGAGCTTGTCGAGGAGTTCGAGGCGTCCGGCGTCGTCTGTACCGGCCTGTTCGACGACGAGGTCGAGAAGCCCGAGGATTACGCGGAGCTCCTGCGGCGGCTGCGCGCCAGGAACCTGCCTTTCATCTGCGCAAATCCCGACATCGTGGTCGAACGTGGCGAACGCATCATCTGGTGTGCCGGCGCGCTGGCGCGTGACTATGCCCAGCTCGGCGGCCGCACATTGATCGCTGGAAAACCTTACGCGCCGATCTACAATCTCGCGATGAAGGAGGTTGCCGAGATTCTTGGCCAGCCGGTCGAGCGCGGCCAGGTGCTGGCCATCGGCGACGGCATGATGACCGATGTGAAGGGCGCCGCCGACAATGGCTTCGATGTTCTTTATGTCTCCGGCGGTATCCATGCCCGCGACTATGGCGATGCCCTGCAACCGGATCCGGCAAGATTGGCGGCCTTCCTGGAAAAGCATGGCTATGGTCCGGTGGCCGTCATTCCCAGACTTCGGTAGGTGACGATGGCAGCCTTCCAGCGCATCCTGGCAACCGCGCCGCTTCCCGCCGACCTGCGCGGCGGCGTCGTGGCGATCGGCAATTTCGATGGCGTCCATCGCGGCCATCAGGCGGTGCTCGAGCGAGCCTCGGCGGAGGCAGGACGGCGCGGCGTGCCGGCCC
>NZ_RZQA01000279.1:0-7058 GCF_004022915.1 Mesorhizobium sp. M7A.F.Ca.US.006.04.2.1 | reverse complement strand
GACATACTGGAACAATTTTCACGCAATCGACCAATTGAACCTGTCGGTCAAGGACGGCGAGTTCTTGATTCTCGTCGGGCCGTCCGGCTGTGGCAAATCCACCGCGTTGCGGATGATCGCGGGATTGGAGGACGTCACCAGCGGCAGCCTCCGGATCGGCGGGGTCGACGTCGTCGACATGCCGCCCAAGGATCGCGACATCGCGATGGTCTTCCAGAGCTACGCCCTCTATCCGCATATGACTGTGTTCGAAAACATCGGCTTTTCGATGCGGCTGGCAGGCAAGCCGAAGGCCGAGCGCAAAAAGCGCGTGGACGAGATCGCCAAAACCCTTCAACTGACGTCTCTGCTGGACAGCAAACCCGCGAACCTTTCAGGCGGACAGCGTCAAAGGGTTGCCATGGGCCGCGCCATGGTGCGCGAGCCGGCAGCCTTTCTCATGGACGAACCCCTTTCCAATCTGGACGCGAAACTGCGTGTTCAAATGCGCGCCGAAATCACCAGTCTGCAAAAGCAGCTCGGCGTAACGACCATATATGTGACCCACGACCAAACCGAAGCCATGACGATGGGCGACAGGGTCGCGGTGTTGAAAGGCGGCGTGCTGCAGCAGGTCGACGCACCCAAGAGACTCTATGAATCGCCGGTGAACGCTTTCGTTGCCGGCTTCATCGGGTCTCCTTCGATGAATCTTTTCGAGGCAACCCTGACGGGCGACGAACTGATGTCCGGCGCCTTGGCCATCCGGCTGCAGGATGCAGCCTTCGTGCGCAGGCCGGGCTTGAGGTCGTATGCGGGGCGCAAGGTCGTGTTCGGGATACGACCGGAGGATCTCTATGACAGCAGTCTCGAATCGGGCCGCAAGTATCAGACGATTCCGGCAAAGGTGACCTCGATCGAAGAACTCGGATCCGAACAAATCGTCCATCTCAACATCGATGCGGTCCGGGTGGACTCCGGCGACCCTGACGCGGTGCAGGATTTCGGCCTGGCGTCGAATGCGGTGGCGAAATTCGAACCGGTCAGCACAGTCCGCTCCGGCTCGGAAATCAGCTTGGCCCTGGATGATGCCAAGCTCCATTTCTTCGACCCCGAGACGCATCTGGCAATCTGAATATCAGCGATGAGACCCGCGGGCGAGGGTGAGGCGCCTGCGTAAGAAGACTTCTGAATAATCAGACGATCGGCCGCATTGTGCGGGCGAATATAAAGAAGGAGGAGAAAATGACGTTTCGTATTAAATCCGCGATGCTGAAAATGGCCGCGGCCGCATGGTTGCTTGGCGCAACCGGCGCCATGGCGGATACGACGCTGGAATTCACCCAATGGTGGGAGCCCGAATTGCCGGCTGGCTCGCTCAGGTCAATTATGGACGAGTTCGAGGCGGCAAACCCCGGAATCAAGGTGACGCTGGTCAGCGGCCCCTACGCCACCACGCGAGACCAGATCTCGGTTGGTGCTGCAACCGGAACGCTCAGCGACGTCGTCGGTCTCGACGGCGCCTGGGTGAACAATCTGAATGCGCAGGGTGCACTCGCCGACATGAATCCGATGATGGATGCGAGCGGTTTCGACAAGAGCCAGGTCGCGGATATCATCAAGGTGGACGGCAAGGCCGTGATGTTTCCCGTGGCTTCGTTCGTCTATCCGGTCTTCGTGAATTTGGACCTCGCCGCCAAGGCGGGCGTGACCAAGCTGCCGTCGACCCGTGCGGAGTTTCTCGAAGCCGCCAAGAAGATGACGCACGCCGACCAGAACCAGTATGGCTGGGTGCTGCCCCTGTCGCTGCAAACGCCATCCGGCGTCCAGAACGACATGATGTCGTGGGTTTGGGCTTCGGGCCAGTCGATGATGGCGAGCGGCAAGCCGGACCTTGAGGGCAAACCGGTGGTGGATATGCTCACTTTCGTCAAATCACTCAATGACGCCGGCACCATCTCGCCCGGCATCGCCACCAAGACCGAGCAGGAAAAGGTCGAGGAGTTCGTCAACAACCGCGTCGGGATGATGATCGACTCGCTCGCGCATGTGAACCTCATCCGCAAGCGCAATCCCAAGCTGAACTTCGACCTCATCCCGGTCCCTGTCGTGGAAAACTATACCGGCAAGCGCGGCCTTCCCTATGCCTCCTGGGGCATCGGCATCTCTGCGGCTTCGAAACATCAGGAAGAGGCCTGGAAACTCGTCCAGTATCTGATGAGTGAAAAGGTCAACGCCAAGCTCGTGTCGCTTGCAAACGCGTTCCCGGGCAACGTCAACGCCAAGCCCGATTTCGTGACCTCGGACAAGGCTTTCGGCAAGGCTTTTGAAATCTTCAAGACCGGTCATCTCGCCAATGAGTTCACGGGCCTGCCGGTGGCTGAAGACCTGATGACCCAGTTCGACGTGCAAGCCCAGAAGATGCTCGCCGGCGAGCAGTCTCCGGAACAAGCAGCCGCCGCCGCTCAGAAGGGCTGGATGGCGAAATTCTGATCGGCCTGTTCCCGTTTGCTGTCTTCGACCGGGTGACCTGACTTCGGGCAGGCCACCCGGCAACAACGGATCGGCATTCTGAGTGGACTTGTTTTTGAAAGCTTACCTTCCCTTGAAGGCGTATCCCAAGGTTGGCACATGACCCGGCAAAAGCGCTCCCACCACAAGCTCAAACGAGCGGTCGCACCCTACCTCTATCTGTCGCCCTCGCTGCTCATAATCGGGCTCCTGATGCTGCTGCCGATGGTGACGGTGATTGCCTACTCGTTCCAGAACAGCGCGGTGCTGCGTCGTGACCCATCCTTTGCCGGACTGAAGCACTACCAGGCGATCTTCGACGACCCCGTGTTCTGGGCTTCGCTGTGGCACACGCTCTACTTCACATGCATGAGTGTCATTTTCCACATGACCATCGGCATGGTCTTCGCGCTCATGCTGAACAGCGACCGCATCAATCCGACGCTGCGCAATATTCTGCGCGTGCTCTACATACTGCCCTGGCTGTTCACCGCGGTGATCATCGCCGTGATCTGGCGCCTCCTGCTTGAGCCGAACGGTGTCGTGAACAGTATTCTCATGCAAATCGGCATCATAGGTTCCAAGGTCGAATGGTTTTCCTCGCCTGAGACCGCGCTGCATGCAGTCACTTTTGCCAATATCTGGGCGGGCTACCCGCTCTTCATGGTCAGTTTGCTCGCGGGTTTGCAGGGCATTCCCAAGGATTTCTACGAGGCCGCCGATATCGACGGGGCGAAAGCCTACCAGAAGCTGATCTTCATCACCATTCCGCAGCTGATGCCGATCATCATCAGCATCTCGCTGCTCGACTTCATCTGGACCATGCAGGTCTTCCCGCTAATCTGGATAACGACGGGCGGTGGCCCGATCTACTCGACCGAGGTCCTCAGCACCTACACGTACAAGCTGGCATTTTCGAGCTACAACCTGTCGCAGGCTTCGGCCAGCGCCGTGGTCATCCTGCTGATCTCTCTCGGCCTGACGCTGTTCTATATTCGCTATCAAAAGGCTCGGTAATCACCATGAGGAAAAGGCACACGCCGAAAGACAGGCTGATCACCGTGGCGCTCCATGTAGCGCTTGCAGCAGGGCTCTTTTTCGCGGCATTCCCGATCTACTGGATGCTGAGCAGCTCGTTCAAATCGAATACCGAAATCTTTGCCCTGCCACCAACCATCCTGCCAAAGGCGTTCACGCTGGAAGCGTATGCAGCCATCCTTGGCGACCCGGTAAAGCTGCGCTTCTTCTTCAACAGCTATTTCGTGGCGGGAGCGGTGACCGTGCTGACGGTGCTGATCGCCTTGCTGGCGGCCTACGGGTTCAGCCGCTTCAATTTCCGCGGCAAGGGCAGCCTGAACACAATCATCATCAGCACGCAGACGATTCCGCCGATCACACTTTTGATCCCCTTCTTCGGGCTTGTCGTCTCATACGGTATCTTCGATACCTACGTCGCGCTGATCCTGACCTACCTGGTGTTTACGCTGCCCTACGCGATCCTGCTGATGACGGGATATCTGAACACCTTGCCCCGCGATCTCGATGAAGCCGTGGCTGTCGACGGCGGCAGCAGCTGGACCGCGCTTTGGCGGGTGATTGTCCCGATTTCACTGCCTGGTATCGTGGCGACGTCGGTCTACACCTTCCTGTTGTGCTGGAACGAATTTCTCTTTGCGCTGACGCTGACGAAGTCGACGTCCATGCGCACGGTCCCGATCGGCATCCAGCTGTTGATGGGGCAGCATGCCTTCGAATGGAACCAGATGATGGCGATGAGCGTGCTCGGCTCGCTACCGCTCTTGCTCATCTACCTCGTTGCCCAGAGGTACTTCCTCGCCGGCATGACCGCGGGCTCGGTCAAGTAGGATGTTCATCCCACGGCGACGCAGGGTGGCATCAATCAATAAGCGGTATCAAGGATTGAAAGGATGAACGTGAAAGACCTCAAAGTCGGCTGCCAGACCTTCACCTGGGAAATGCTGGGAGACCGGTTCACCGGCGGCCCCGACGATCTGCTGAGGGCGATCTCTGACGGTGGCTATGCCGGCATCGAGATCACCGACACCATGATCGGACATTATGGCGACAAGCCGGAGGAGTTCGCCGCCGCGCTGAAGACGTCGGGGCTGACGCTGGTTTCTTTCGCCTTTGGCTCGAACAGTGGCTTTACGCTGAAGGAGAAGATCGGCGACGATCTCGAGACCGCCAAACGCTGGATCGGCTTCGCGGCTGCGTTCCCGGGCGCGCTGGTCTCGATGGGCTCGGCGACGGTGGTGTCCGACGGGCCGCGTGAGGATAAGTTCGCCATCGCGGCCGATGTCTACAACAACGCCGGCGAGATCGGACGCAAGGCCGGGGTCCAGGTTGCGGTGCATCCCAGCTCGCACCACAACACGCTGCTGTTCGACCGCGCCGATTACGATGCGATCTTTGCCTTGCTCGACCCCGACCTGGTCGGCTGGGTACCGGATACCGGCCATATACTGCGCGGCCACAACGACATGTCCGATACGCTGCGCACCTACCGCGACCGCATCCGCTACATCCACCTCAAGGACGTCGATGCCAACGGCACCTGGGCCATGCTCGGCAAGGGCGTCTGCGACACGCCGGCGGTGATCGAGATCGCCAACACCGCACCGCGCTTCAATGGCTGGCTGGTGCTGGAGGAGGAATCCGAAACGGCCGCCGCGGATCCCGCCGGCGCGGTAAAAACCAACCGCCAGACAATGCGCAGCTTGGGCGCCTGAAGAACGAGACGATGATCAAGAAACAGGACAGACGCCTCAGGGTCGGTGTGCTCGGCTGCGGCCCCATCGCGCAGTTCGCGCATCTGCAATCCTGCGTGAAGGCTGGGAATGCCGACCTCTACGCCATCTGCGACGCGGCACCCGATCTGCTCGCCCGCATGGGCGCCACCTACGAGCCGCAAAAGATGTATGCCGACTACGACGCCATGCTCGCCGATCCCGAACTGGAAGCGGTGATCGTCGCCACGTCGGACGCCTATCACGTGCCGATGTCGATCAAGGCGCTCGATGCGGGAAAGCATGTCCTGTGCGAAAAGCCGATCGGCACCTCGGTGGAGGAAGGCGAGGCGCTGGCCCAGGCGGTCAGGCGCTCGGGCAAGGTGCTGCAGGTCGGGCATATGAAGCGCTTCGACCCGGCGCTGGAGGCGGCGCGCGACTTCGTGCGCGACGAGATCGGCGAGGTGCTGGCGCTGAAGGCCTGGTACTGCGATTCCACCCATCGCTACACCAACACCGATGCCATTCAGCCGCTGCCGGTCACCAGCAAGCTGGCGAAGAAGCCGACCGGCAATCCCAAGGCTGATCTCAGGCAATATTTCATGCTGGCGCACGGCTCGCATCTCGTCGATACGGCGCGTTTCCTGTGCGGCGAAATCGTTGCCGTGCGCGCCCGCCTCAACGAACGCTTCGGCGCCTATTGCTGGTTCGTCGAGACCGAATTCGCCAGCGGCGCGCTCGGCCATCTCGACCTGACGGTTGCCGTGCGCATGGACTGGCACGAAGGTTTTCAGCTCTATGGCGAGAACGGCTCCGTCATCGCGAAAACCTTCAACCCCTGGTACTTCCGCGCCAGCGAGGTCGAGATCTTTTACGAGAAGACCGCCACCGCCCACAAGCCGCTCGGCGCCGACGGCCATTTCTTCCGCCGCCAGCTCGAAGGTCTTGCCGACACCGTGCTCACCGGCACGCCGATGCGCGGCGCCAATGTCGAGGACGGTATCGCCTCGATCCGCGCCATGGTCGCCATCGCGCGTTCGGTCGAGACAGGTGAACGGGTCGAACTCGCCTCGGTTTCGGGAGCGGTCTGATGCGTCTCGGCATTTTCGCCAAGACATTTGCCGGCACAGAGCCGGCTGCCGTGCTGACGGCGGTTAAGCAGGCTGGCTATGAGACGACGCAGTTCAATCTCGCCTGCGCCGGCCTGCCGTCGATGCCGGATGTCGTGCCGGCGGATGCCATCGCTTCCGTCCGTGCCGCAGTGCGATCGTCAGGCGTTTCGCTGGCCGCGCTGTCGGGCACCTACAACATGGCGCATCCCGACAAGGCTGTGCGCGACGATGGTCTTCGCCGTCTTGCCGTCGTCATCGAGACGGCGGCGGCCCTCGGTATTCCGCTGGTCACGCTCTGCACCGGCTCGCGCAATGCCGCCGATCAATGGGCGTATCATCCCGACAATAGCACGCCGGCCGCCTGGTCCGACATGGCCGCCGAGATGGAGAAAGCGCTGGCGCTTGCCGAAGACGCCGGCGTCGATCTCGGCATCGAGCCCGAGCAGGCCAACATCGTTACCTCGGCCAGGGACGCGACCAGGCTGATCGCCGAAATGGGATCGAAGCATCTGAAGATCGTGCTCGATCCGGCGAACCTGTTCGAGCACGCGACGCAACACGAAGCGCGCGCCATCGTCGCCGCCGCGATCGACGAGGCTGCCGGCCATATCGCCATGGCGCACGCCAAGGATCGCTCTGGTGACGGCCGCTTTGCCACCGCCGGACAAGGCATCGTCGATTTTCCGCATTTTGTTTCACGGCTGAAGGC
>NZ_RZQA01000278.1:0-7067 GCF_004022915.1 Mesorhizobium sp. M7A.F.Ca.US.006.04.2.1 | reverse complement strand
ATTTGCTGCGTTGGAATGTCCCCTCCGCCGCAATTGCGCCGCTGGCCTTGGTGGCCGCCGGCAGGCAGCTTGCGTCGATGGATAGGAATTTTTTCTTGACGGGGTGAGGGCAGCTATGCTACATTTTTGCCTATGGTGCTGATTTGCGCCAGTGACCCGCCACCCAGGCGGGTTTTTGCGTTTTGGCCGGCGCTCGCCGAATTTCGACGTTGCCAGAAAGCGCCGACGCCAAAGCTGCCAATCTCCCCACTTGTGGGGGAGATGGCCGGCAGGCCAGAGGGGGCGCCGTAGAGTGCCGCCTTCGAACGGGTGGATCATTTGGATCGGAACGGCGTTGAGCCCTGACACAACCGGGGAATGAGCATGGCGACGAGGCGCAGGCGCTGGTCGGCAGGCCGGGCCGCCCGGCAAGCGGAAACCTTGATCAGGGCCAATCCTAGCCAGGGAGAGCGAGATGATCCGAAAACTCAAGGACGGCAAATACCGGCTGTATTCGCGGAAGAAGGACGACAAGACCGGCAAGCGGCGCAACCTCGGAACGTTCGATACGCGCGAGGCGGCGGAGAAGCACGAGAAGGAGGTGCAGTATTTCAAGCGGCATTGAGAGGCGGCCTCTGGCTGTCGCGATGGTGACTCACCAAACGCCAATGCGGCCGGCGCTGAATACAGCCGTCACCCGCAAGATGTCTACGCCACGCGTGGTTGAGCTGGCCTGACCACGGTGGCGAGGACGATGCCGGCGACGATGAAGGCCGCGCCGACCAGATCGTAATCGTGCAAGCCCTCGCCGAGCAGCAGATAGGCGAGCACGGCGACGAACACCGTCTGCAGGTAGAGCAGCATGCTTGCCCGGCTAGCACCCAGCGTTTGCACGCTTTTGTTGTAGAGATAGTACATCAAGGCGCCGCCGGGGCCTGCCAGATAGGCGAGCGCGAGAAGACTGTGGAGGTTCATCGCGGAGCGTTCGTCGTTGAACAATTCCCACGCATGGAAAGGCAAGGCGACCAGCGCACCGGCGCCGAGCAGCAGCACGACCATCGGCAGGAGTTCGATGCCGAATTTGGCACGGCGCAAAAGCACGGTGTAGAGGCCCCAGCAGAACGCGCTGCCGACGATCCACAGCTCGCCCGCGTTGACCTTGAGTTGCAGCAGCGCCCCCAGGTTGCCGTGGGCGACGATGAAAATCATCCCGGCAAGCGCAACCAGCGCGCCAAGCGACTTCCACAGGCCGAGAGGCTCGCCAAGCACGAAACGGGCGAGCACCATCGTCATGACAGGCGACAGCGCCATGATGATACCGGCCGTGGTGGCGTCGGTGTGGTTGAGGCCGTGGTAGATCATACCTTGGCACAGCGTCAGGCCGATCGCCCCCACGGCGACGACTTCCACGGCGCGCGTTCGCAAAAGCCCGATCATCGCCTCGTGATGACGGTGCACGATCGGCAGCAGGATGGCGCAAGCCAGCGTCAGCCGCCAGAAGCAGAGACCCCAGGGCGGCATTTCAGGCGCCACCCATTTGGCCGCGATATAGACACCAGCCGAAAGCAGCCAGCACAGGACGGCGGCCGGATAGCCGGCCAGGGAGGATATGGGGCGCACGGGTTGCACGGCTTGATGCGCTATCGGCATTGCCTGCATGTCATGCCCCCTTCGATGACCTCGGCCGGACGGGGGAATATAGCCTGTGTCGCTAGGTCGTGCATCCGTTTTGAAAGGCGAGAAGGAAGCTGCTCGGCCGATCGTGAAAACGATGTCAGTCTGCCTTGTCGCCGGAAGGCATTGCGGAAACGTCCATCCACATCGCGCCCACGGCATGGCCATCGGGATCAGCGAGGTCGCGTGTGTACATGAACCCGTGATCCTCGATTGGATTGATGTCGGCGGTGCCACCGTTCGCGGCAGCAGCTGTGGCCATCGCATCGACCGCCTCGCGGCTGTCCAGGGACAGCGCCAGCATGACCTCGCTGGACGTTGAAGGCGGGATGGGGCGCGTGGTCATCGTCTGCCATTTTTCACGGCTGAGCAGCATGAAGTTGATGTGGTCGCTCCACACCATCCCGGCGGCCGCCTCGCTGGTGAAGCTGGGATTGTTCTTGAACCCGAGGGATTCATAGAACGCCCTGGATGCCTTCACGTCGGTCACCGGCAGGCTCACGAAAATCTTCTTGCTCATCGATCATTCCTTTGATTGTCGAGGTGCCAGCGAGTGGCGCCTGCTTTAAGACGGTTGACTGCGCGTAGATCCGACACCGCATCTCAATTTTTTTGAATCGCCGGCGCAGGGGCACGGACGCCGAAACCGAGATCGACCGCGAGGCAGCTCTGCCGCTGACGAAACTGGTGAGATCGCCAGCTCCGACGCGCTGGAGGTCGAGGCGCTGGCGGTGCGCACCAAGCGAGGCGACCGCGGCCGCGTCGGGCGGCCGAACCAGAGGCGCCGAATTTGCGGGCGCCTCCGTATTATGATCCAAAAAGACACCGGGCGAGCGACAATCTAGCCCCTTCGTATTGTCGGTGGCAATGCGAAGCAAAAAAACAGCCTAGAAAGACGATGCTCAGTCGACTCCGGTATTAACCCCGGTTATCAAAGTAGCTGCACGATATTCAAGGTCTTTGACTTTCTGCTGCAGGTCGTAGTCGCTGCTGGCGAATAGATCGTGATCGCCCACGCGACAAACGAAAAAGTCGTAGAAGAACTCAATCGGGCTTTGGGTTACCAAGTCACTCAGATTATCCGGGAGAGAGGCCAAAACAGAGCTCGCCTTAACAATCTTCGTACCTTGCGCACCAAATGCGAATACGAATGATTCGGGGGAATTATCGACCATCCTTTCACACTGCTTGCGCAGTCTAGGTTTGGAATCAACGCTAAGCCCGTATCTGGTATTCTTATTAATTTTGGATTGCACTTGAATTCCTTTTTGAACTAATAATCCATCGAAGGACAATTCAAGGCTTATGAAGAGGTCGGCTCCAGTTCTGGTTTCTTGTCCCGATTGCTTGTCGGAAATATGCGTTGCAACACTCCACGTGACGCCTCCGTCTGAGAAATTGGACATCCGCTCATCCAGAAGGGTAACAAACTTCTCACTGTAGCGCTCTTCTCGCCCTTTGACAGTCACCAGCTTTAGTCGAACGTCTCGATCTACGGCCGCGACCTTCTCAGCCGCCGCCCTCATCGCATGCTCGAAACGAGTAAGCATTCAGTGGCTTCCTTTTGCGGGATTCTTCATCAGATCTCGGCCTTGGGCTGTAGGTTGCCAATCGGTTCTCTGTGTGGTTCGTGCGGTCTCTGTTCCCGGCTTCGTTCATGGCGATGGGACCGCATGGAAACTGCCGTGATTTTTCTGAAGACCTTCCTTCAGTCGCGCGAGTCTGTCTGATCGATTCACCAGCGACTTCTGAGAACTGCAAAACGTTAAGTTTAATCCGGATGCCGACACCAAAATTCCTTGGCTTCAACGACTACCTATCGTCGTCATCCACCGGCCAATCACTGTCAGGCGCTTGCCCAGCAAGAATTCGTTGCGACCCATTCACGATTGCTTCCAGCATTCTACGCTGACCACTATCTAGCTTGCCATTTTTGAGATGCTTCTTTCCGGCTTCTATCAAAACCTCTAAATCATATAACTCCGGTTCTGGATGATTCCTCATGGAGTAGGTTCGAACGGGGGCACCGACACTATGAGCTGTCAATCCATCACCTACTTTGACCATAAATTCCGCGTTATCTTGCATCCCAGAAGCAAGCCATGCCTTGGGTTCTGCGGGTGTGGCCAAGTATGCCCAGGCCCTTGCTATATCGAAATAGTACGGCGCGGATAATAGGCGGCCCTCGGCCGCCGCCGTCAATATCTTCGATAACAGTATTGGCCCAAGCTTGTCGAAGGCATCTTTTTCGATGAGAGGGGCATCTCCGCTTTCCGCCCGAAACACCCCGATGCTTCGTCCCATATCGACAAACACGGTCGCGCAAAATGCTGCTGATTGCGCCTTTTCGAAAGCTTCAAACAATCGAATGCCTGCATCACCCTTTTGCCAAGCTTCGAGCATGTTCCTAATGAGGAAGCGGATTTGTGCCTTAGGCCCAAGGGATAGGAATGGTGGTTCCCAATCTATTGCCAGCACCTTCTCTCCGATCTTGAAAAGCTCGTCCAAGAGCGTTTGGGTCGGTCTGGCAGGATGGCGACCACGGTATCGTATCCTAAGTTCGTCCAACAATAGGCCGATCATAGGCTCGCCTTTACTGTTAAAGCGCGACAAATATTGACCCAAGGTATTCGCGATCAACCCGCTATTGTCTAAGTTTGCCAACAGCGCATCAATGACCGACTTTGGGATAGAATCCTTCGGTAGTCCCCAGCCGAAATAGGTCTCGTATCCCTCTTTGCTGCCGATGCCGCGACGCCTCATTACGTCTTCATAGGGCTCGCTGCTTATGCTATTTCCTCCCAGCCATTTTGCAGATCCGGGAAAGAGCGCAGAAAGTACATTAAGGATCTGCGGAACGCGTTCGTTGTCAGGATATCGTCGCTTGAGGTTCTCTACTGCGGCGGTCTTGGCTTCGTCTCCGGTCATTGCGAAGCGCCCCTCAGAAAACAGAAAATCGCGATTGTCGCGAACCCAGTTGAATGCCGCTTCGTCGAAGAGCTTTAATCCCTCCATTGCCAATAAGTCTTGTGCGTCGATTTCGTTTTTAAATGTGGGCCAAGCCATTTTCACCGCGTTTGCCAATTTAACAACGTCGCGAGGGGAATTTATCCATCGATGTATTCCATCTATGACAAGATATTCCCACCGACTGGTGCGGTCTTGCGTCGCAAGAAGGAAGGCGATCTCACGATCGAGAATCTTGAGCAGAGCGTGCCTCTGCGGCTGTGGCAATTCGATTTCTTGCTGAATAATCTTCTCGGCGTATTTCGGCCCGCTCCTTTGTAGGTTGCCATCAAGTGCGCTCCAGACGATCTGGCGGTCGTACGATAATATGTAAACAACATTCGGTAGCTGGCCAACCGTCTTTACCATCTGCATGATTGACCGAACCTCGTGGTCCTCAAGTCTATCTAGGTCGTCGATCGCGACCACTATGCGCCTTCGTGAATTGCGCAGCTGTAGCTTCAATTTTTCGTATGCCAACTGAACCGAAGGTTCGTCGAGAAAACGGCCGATCATGCCGTTGATAGATTTCTTCGCCATTGCACCCGCGAAGCCCGCCCCAACCTTAGTGGGATCAACCGCCATGCCGAGAGTGGCGAGCGCCTCCACAAGTGTGTCGGCTGGACCCCTAACGTGGCGCAGAAACCCTTTTCCTTGGCGCTTCCACCAGTTGTCTTTGGTGCCGAGGTTCTCGGTGAGAACCTTGAAGAACGAGGCCATCAGATCTTGGTGGCCCGCAACTATCCAGGGTCTAAAATCAATGAACCCTATTCGATTTCTTTGGTCTTCGAGTTCTTCATTAAATTTATTGATATGAGCTTTGACGAAATTGATCGTGGTCGATTTGCCGCTGCCCCAGCGACCGTGTAGCCCAATTACATAGCCATTGGGCGCGTCGAGGTCACGAATAGCGTTGAAGAGCATTTTGGCAAACGGCGCGTACCCGAGCAGGTCGTCCTGCCAAGGATTGTCTTTGGGCAGATCGTCACCAAGACTATACTTCTGTTCATTTGACATGCCATCACCCCGTCCCGATCTTCGATATCGCACAGGGCGTTGGGGCGGCCAAATCATTTTTCTATCGCGCAAGCGCAGCAGAAATCCTCATCTTCTCGGACCATTCTCATGCGGCCACTGCTCGTCTCCTCACCCCCCCCATTAACCATTCGTTAACCATTCCCTCGCTAGCGTTTACCTCTCAGTAAGGATTCGCCAGCCGTGACCTTTGCCGCCCCCCTCGAGGCCAAATCCATCCGCTTTCGTGCCCGCTCTTTCGTCGCTTTCACATTGACGCCGGAGGCGCCTTTGGACGTGTGGCTGGAGGGGCTGGATCACTGGATCGGCAACTCGCCGGGCTATTTTGCCGGGCGGCCGGTGGTGCTTGATCTCAACACTTTGAAGCCCGATGTCGCGGCGATCGAATCGCTGGTCGGCGTGCTTGGCCATCGCGGCATCCGTATCTACGCCATCGAGCTCGACGGCCACACCGCACTCGAGCCCAACCTGCCGCCGGTGCTGGTCGGCGCCAAGGAGGCGACGACGGATGGCCTGCTGCCCCGCAGGGCGCGGGAGGATGTTTCCGGAGAGGGCAAGGCCGAGAGCGGGGCGCCTGAAGCCGGCCCGGACAAGGACAGCGTCGGCAAGGCTGACGCAAGCAAGGCGGGCGATAGCGAGCCGCAGGTTGAAGCTTCGGGCACGCTGATGATCAAGGCGCCGATTCGTTCGGGCCAGGCGATCGTGCATCCGCATGGCGATGTCATCGTGCTGGGTTCTGTCGCTTCCGGCTCGGAGATCATCGCGGCGGGCTCGATCCATGTCTACGGCACGCTGCGCGGGCGCGCTTCGGCGGGTGCGCTCGGCAACAGGGGCGCGCGCATCTTCTGCCGCAAGAACGAGGCCGAGCTTCTGGCGGTCGACGGCTGGTATGTCACCGCCGAGGAGATGGAAGGCGTTTCGCGCGGCAAGCCGGTGCAGGCGTTTCTCGACGGCGACGCGTTGCGGGTTTCGACGCTGAGCTGACATTCGTTTCGATATTGGGGCGGCCGGGCCGCTCGACCAAGAAAACAACAACGGAGGCTTTTCAATGGGCAAGGTAGTGGTGGTCACCTCGGGCAAGGGGGGCGTCGGCAAGACGACCTCGACGGCGGCCCTCGGGGCGGCCGTGGCCAAGACCGGCAAGAAGGTGGCGCTCGTCGACTTCGACGTCGGCCTGCGCAACCTCGACCTGATCATGGGCGCCGAACGGCGCGTGGTGTTCGACCTCGTCAACGTCATCCAGGGCCAGGCGAAGCTCTCGCAGGCGCTGATCCGCGACAAGCGGGTCGAGACGCTGTTCCTGCTGCCGGCCTCGCAGACGCGCGACAAGGATGCGCTGACCGAGGAAGGCGTCGGCGAAGTCATCGACAAGC
>NZ_RZQA01000277.1:0-7118 GCF_004022915.1 Mesorhizobium sp. M7A.F.Ca.US.006.04.2.1 | reverse complement strand
GTGGTCGGTGCCGCCATGTCGGACAGCACGATATCGGGATCCCCACCCAGCGCCTCGGCCAGCTTCTGCGGCGCCTGCGGATCGAGGAAATCCATCAGCAGCACCGGCGCGCCGGGCACGGCGTCCATTTCGAGATAATCGATGCCGATGACATGCGGCTTGTCGGCCGTCGATTTCGTCCGCGCGGCGGCGACCTGGCACCAGCCGCCGGGGGCGGCGCCGAGGTCGATCACCTTCATGCCGGGTTTCAACAGATGATGCTTGTCGTCGATCTCGATCAGTTTGTAGGCCGCGCGCGAGCGATAGCCGTCAGCCTTGGAGCGCTGGACATAGGGATCGTTGATGTGGCGCTGCAGCCAGCGGCGCGACGATTCCTTCAGCCCGCTCTTCTTCTTGATCCGCGTCTTCAGCACACGAATGCTGGCGGATCCTGGTTTTTCCGGTTTCTTGGTCATTGCTTATTTCTTCGGTTCGGGCTCACGCTCTGCCACGCCCATCGTTGCGCCAGACGCCATCATCGGCCATCAGTTCGCTTAAAATACCTTCGCGCAGGCCACGATCGGCGACTCGCAGCCGCTCGGACGGCCACACGGCGCGGATCGCTTCGAGGATAGCACAGCCGGCCAGCACCAGATCGGCGCGATCGGCACCGATGCAAGGGTTGGCGCAGCGCTGCTGGAAATCCCAGCCAACCAGTCTTTCGACCATGCGATCGACGCTGTCGCGGTCCATCCAAAGCCCGTCGACACGGCGGCGATCGTAGCGCTCGAGCTCAAGGTGGACACCGGCCAGCGTCGTCACCGTTCCCGACGTGCCCAGCAGATGAAAATTCGGGCTGGCCTTGAGATGGCTCAGCCGGTCGCGACCGTCGAAGTTGGCCAGCCGGCCGGCGACATCATCGACCATGGCGGCGAAGATCTCGCGCGTCACCGTGCGGCCGCCAAAGCGCTCGGCCAGCGAGACGACGCCGACCGGCAGCGACGTCCACGACACGATGTGATTGGCGAGCCTCGGCGAACGGCGGCCTGCGAGGTCGATGAGCGCGATTTCGGACGAGCCGCCGCCAATATCGAACAGGACGACGCCTTGAGTGTCGCGCTCGACCAGCGAGCCGCAGCCGGACACCGCCAGCCGCGCTTCGGTCTGGCGGTCGATGATCTCGAGCTTCAGGCCGGCCTCGCGCTCGACGCGGTCGATGAACTCGACGCCGTTTTCGGCCGTGCGGCAGGCCTCGGTGGCGATCAGCCGGGCTTTTCTGATCTTGCGGTTGCGCAATTTGTCGCCGCAGATTTTCAGCGCCTCGACCGCGCGGTCCATCGCCGGCTGGCCGAGCCGGCCATTGGCGGTGAGCCCCTCGCCCAGCCGGACGATGCGAGAAAAGGCGTCGATGACGCGGAACTGGCCATGCCGCGTCGGCACGGCGACCAACAGCCGGCAATTGTTGGTGCCAAGGTCAAGCGCCGCAAACACCGGAAGCTCCTGGACCGGCGGCCGACGGGCGCTCTGTTCCGGCCGTGGCACTACAGCGGCGGGCGAGACCGCCGACTCCACCGGTCTGTGGGCCTCCGCCGCCGGGGCACCGGCTTTGCCTGGCGCCGGCGATCGATTCTCCGCGGGACGCGCTTCGTCGCGCGCAAAAACCTTGCGCCCGCGCCTTCGCTTGCGCCGCTTCTTGGGCTTGCCTTTGTGGGGTGCGTCGCCCG
This sequence comes from Mesorhizobium sp. M7A.F.Ca.US.006.04.2.1, assembly GCF_004022915.1. NCBI lineage: Bacteria > Pseudomonadati > Pseudomonadota > Alphaproteobacteria > Hyphomicrobiales > Phyllobacteriaceae > Mesorhizobium > Mesorhizobium sp. M7A.F.Ca.US.006.04.2.1. The sequence continues at coordinate 5,415 of NZ_RZQA01000277.1, read as the reverse complement.
CCTGCCCGTCCGCGGAGCGGAGCTCCGTCGGGCGGCGTTGCTGCCAGCTTGCGTTCCCCGGGCCAGCCGACCCCTGGGAAGCGCTGGACACGCCCACCTCCGGCGCGCCGGCGCCGGTGTCGTGGTCTTCCACTGTCGTTCCTTCCGGCGCCGCGCGAACCTATGATGGACGCAGCAGGCGCTTCAGTGTTTTAAGTTGCCGCCAGACTAACAGCGCCGCGCCCGATCACCAAGAGCCGCATGCCGAATTTTGCCGGCAGGCCGCTGACCGCCGTTCCGGCGCGGCCGCTCACTGCGGCAAATCTTGCCGGCCGGCGCTGCGACAAGGGTTCGCGGTTGAATAGCCGGCTTCGATGAGGCATTTCTGAAATGAGCGGAAGAATCCGGCAAAGCCGGCCTCCCACCAGCCACGAAAAGGAAGCGGACCCGCAACGCATGGCAGTCAGGCAATGAACTGGAGACGCTATTTCTGGCCGGTCGTCGGCATCGCCGCCGTGATCTTCTCGCTGCTGCTGCTCTGGCACGAATTGCGCGGCGTTTCGCTCGACGACGTCTGGGACGGTATCACGGCCATTCCGACCCGGGGTTGGGTTCTTGCCGCGCTGAGTTCGATCATCGCCTATGCCTCGCTTGCCGGCTACGACCACATCGCGCTCCTGCATATCGGCAAGCGCGTGTCGTGGCTGTTCGTCACGCTGTGCTCCTTCACCACCTATGCGCTGTCGCACAACATTGGCGGTTCGGTGTTTTCCGGCGCCGTCATCCGCTACCGCGCCTATGGTACCAGGGGCCTGACCGGACAGGATGTCGGCGTGCTGGTGGCGGTCTGCTGGATCACCTTCGTGCTGTCGACGATTTTGGCCTCGGGCCTCGTTCTGGTGTTCGAGCCTGAGATACTCGACCGGTTTTCCGGCATCGCCCATCATGGCCTGTCGGAAGCGGCCGGCATCGCGATGCTGCTGCTCGTCGCCGCCTATGTCTTCGGCAGCTGGCTGCATCTGCGCCCGCTGAAGATCGCCAGTTTTCAGCTCCACTACCCGGCGCTGCCGATCGTCGCGCGGCAACTGCTGATCGGCCCGATCGAACTGCTGGCCGCCGCCGCGATCATCTTCTTTGCCCTGCCCGCAGCCCACAATCCCGGCTACTTCGTCATACTGGGCGTCTTCCTCGTCTCCTTCTCGATCGCGCAGATCTCGCACGCGCCGGGCGGGCTCGGCGTGTTCGAGGTGGTGTTTCTCGCCGGCCTGTCGGACATGGATCCGGTCGGCGTGCTGGCGGCGCTGCTGGTGTTCCGACTGTTCTACCTGATCATCCCGCTGATTCTGGGCCTGGGCGTGGTGCTGTTCTTCGAACGCTCGCAATTCAGCCGGACGGAGGGTTGAGACGCGGGATTGGACTGGGAGCCGCGCGCCGGCATCTGAAGTGCGGCGTCTGAAATCACCTGACGAAACGTGCCATTGAACCACAGAGCAGGCTTGACTATTTTCCGCTGGCGGCTACAAGGCAGCGCTCACAGCGGCTTGCCCGCTCGGCCCGCACGGTTCATGACCGCGCCTGCTGGGGAATAGGTTAACGGTAGACCCACGGACTCTGACTCCGTTAGTCCTGGTTCGAATCCAGGTTCCCCAGCCAGTCCATTTTTTACGGTGAAATCAGGTACTTAACTTTTTTCATTAGCAAGGTGCGTTAGCACCTTTTGTTAGCTCGCGGGCCTGTGGAAATTGCCCTTCCGCCCGACTCTCGACGGTGATTCCGGCCTATAGTCGGCTCCCTTAACGCGAAGGGAGAACGACATGGGCGGCGAAGCTATGCTTGATGACGATAACGGCGCGGCAGAAATCGCTGCTGAATGGGGCGTCGATCTGGACCTACTCAACGATGCGTCTTGGGAACTGGAAACGATAGATGGCAATGACGGCGAGACCTACGGCTTTCTCGTTCGCTTTGATAGGGATACCGATCCAGACCTTTTGGTTTCTCTAGGTGTAGATTCCGGCAGTCTCACAAGAGAGGTTAGCTTGAACGCTTTCGACAAGCCCGATCGTGAGCCGGACGAATGAGCGTGCAGAACTCAGGCGCGGGAGGGCGACATGGAATTTGTTATAGGAATGCTTGTAAGTGGCTTTGTCGTTTGGGTGATCATGCGTCCAGCAGCTAGGGCACATCTGCCTCCAGAGAACGGCAGTCTGCCGAAGGCCGATAGCTGGAAGGACACATATTTTAAGTGCTAGGCAAAGACGAAGGGTTAGTAGGCATGCCAATCTCTGGCTTAATGGACGAAGATCACTTGGATGAGCGGCAATGAGCAACAATCCCGGCAAGAAGGGAAAGCCCGCTCCATGGCAAAAGCGGGCCGCCGAACACCGCGATCAGGCGCTAGAGGAGTATCGGCTCGCAAATAATCCGTCATACGCGGAGTGGTCAAAGCGACGGTCGGAAGCTGCCAGATCATTCAGAAAAGAAACTGGGGCCGATGACTTTTCGAACCGTGATCTTTTCAAGGCCATGAAAGCCGCGTCTGCTCGCTTGCGGGCATGGGACAAGGCAAACCCCTCCCCGACGTCATGGGACGACCACAAGCGGCTGGAAACAGAGTTTGCGGCGCAATATGTGCCAAGGGATTATTCCTAAAGGTCGTCAAGGCGGCATCAAACGATAGGCGGCGAGCGCCGACGCCAAGATGCAAAGGGCCGACAGGATGCCGGCGGCGATTCCAGTCCAATGGGTCCAACTAATCCAACGATTTGTGCCGTCATCGAACTTTGGCCAGTGCTCATCGTCGTAGAGATCATGCCGGGGCTCACGGCCTCATAGATGCGGGCGTGAAAGCTCCAGTTCGCCCAAACAAGGAAGCCGCACAGGAAGGCCAGAAGCAGGCCGGGCACATGCCACCAAAAGACCGAAGGCAGCACCGCCTTCGATAGCCGGTCGTTCTGTGCGAGGAACGCGACGGCAGCGCCATGCGCGAGCAAGAGCGATGCTATCAGCCACCCCCCGTAGTTGGCATTCAGTTGGAAGGCATGGCGCTTGTTCTTTTCGAACTCCTCATAGGTGAGCTTCCGAACCTCAATGGCTTCCCAACGAATCTTGACGGCCGGCCCTGCCTATGGTCGGTTGCGATGGGCAATCTACTTGGGGCAGGTTCATGAATATAAAAGACGCCTATAACGCTGCTGTTCGCTTGCAAGCGAACATTGTTAAAAACAAATTAGTTCAAGCTAGTTTGCAAGCTGGATCGCGGAACACGCCTAAACAGTGGAATTCTGAATTCATACGGCTGTTTGAGGATCTTGATTTCGAGGAGCGTAAATTACTCCGCGAAATCGGACAATACCAAAAATTACTTGAAGTTTATGATATCGCCAAGGAAGATCAAGGTCAGGTGTCCGTATTTGTTGTCCAAAATGCTTCTGAAGCACTTGGCAGAGTTAACGCCTACGTTCAAGCAAACGCTCCCTTTGCTAAGGGTGGAGAGAATCATGGCGCTCAGGATTCAGTCGAAATAACCTTTCCAATTGCGTCATTGAAATCGACAACCTTCGAATTATCAGAAGAGATCGATTGGTTCTTTAAATTATTTAACCGTGTATCTGCTGAATTTAGCGACGAAGAAAAGCCAACGATTATCAGCGTCGATAACGTCGACTTATCAATTGCAGTTGCGATTGATTGGAAATTCCTTCTTGTAATACTTCTTATATGGACGCGGTTCCAGAAATACATGAAGGATTCTCAAGAGATAAAAAGCGGTGCGGCGGCTGTGGAACCTCAAGACCGGCGCGCCGGCGCCGAATTCCGATGTCGTCGAGGCGCTCGACGTCTGCGAGCGGTCGATCCGGCTTGCCGATGAGGCCGGCGCAGCACAACATCCGGCGATCGTCCACCTGCACATCCATCTCCTGGAAATGTCCACCATGCCGGAGCGCGGCATGCGGTCAGCGGATCTGCTCGGCGAGATGTGCCCCGATGCCGGGCACATGAACCACATGCCGGGGCATATCTATGTGCTGTGCGGCGAGTATGAGAAAGCAAAACGCGCCAGCGAAAAGGCGGTGCGTGCCAACGACCTCTATCTCGCCTATGCCGACGAGCCGACCTATTATTTGCTCGGCTGCTGCCACGATCTGCATCTGATGATGTTCACCTGCATGTTGTCGGGCCAGCACCAGCCTGCACTGTGGGCCGCCGACAGAGTGCGCAGCCTGGTCGCGCGCGACGTGGTCGCCATCCAGGGCCGGCCAAAGCTCACGCAGACGGTGGAAGGCTACCATGCGATGAAATCGCATGTGCAGGTGCGCTTCGGCCGCTGGCAGGAGATCATCGACGAACCGGTCACCGAGGAGCCTGGCCTCTATGTGCTGACGGCGGCCATGCAGCGCTACGCCAAAGGTGTGGCGCATGCGACGCTCAAGCATTTCGCTGAGGCTGAACGTGAGCGCGAAGAGTTCCATCGGCATCTGAAAGGCATTGCGCCCGAGCGGCGCTTCCTCAGCAACCCGGCGCAAGCTTCGCTGGCTGTCGGTGCCGCCCTGCTCGACGGCGAGCTCGCGTACCACCAGGGCCGGCATGAGGAGGCGTATGGCCATTTGCGGCAGGCGGTCGAGCTTGACGACAATCTGTCCTACACCGAGCCGTGGGCCTGGATGCACCCGCCGCGCCATGCGCTGGCGGCGCTGCTTCTCGACCAGGGTCACGCGCAGGAAGCAGAACAGGTCTATCGCGACGATCTGGGCCTGAGCGGCACGGTGCAGCGCTGTGCCCAGCATCCGAACAATGTCTGGGCATTGCACGGGCTTGTGGAATGCCTGAAACGGCGCGGCGAGACCGATGAATTGCCGACATTGCAGACAAGCCTTGCAGCGGCGCTGGCCAAGGCGGACGTACCGATCACCTCGTCCTGCCTGTGCAGGACGAGCGCGCAGCAAGGCTGCTGTCACTGACGCGAAGTCTGCCTGTCGCCACTGTTGCGGCCGATCGGCTAGAGCAATTCCAGGAAAAGTGTGAAACGGTTTTCCATCCGGAATTGCGTCAAAACAAGGAGTTAGAGCGGGTCGCCGTTTCCGTGAAACGGTGAACTGCTTTAGCCAAACAAATTGTCGACCAGATCGTCGTTGGCGGTGGAAACCTCGCCGCCCGGGTATGTCACCTGCCGATCAGCCGAGGCTCCATGCTGCGTCGCCCCACGCCTTCGATCAGCACGGAACAGTCTATCTCATCGTGAAGTTGGGCGTTTGGGTCAGACGAAAGCCAGGAAGCATAGGAGCGAAGCTGCTTGAGCCTGGCTGTTTTCTCAAGCCGTGCCTGGCGCTCATCCTCGGCTGGTTGAGCCGGTCCTTTGTTCTTCTGGGCAGGAAATTGCATCCTGGCTCTCCTCGGTCACCGAGCCTGTGGAGACGGACTCAATCGGGCGTTGGC
>NZ_RZQA01000276.1:0-7126 GCF_004022915.1 Mesorhizobium sp. M7A.F.Ca.US.006.04.2.1 | reverse complement strand
GCGCGAGCGGATCGCCGGGTCGGGAATGAAGCGCGCCGGCAGCGTGATCTTGCCGGTCCATGAATCCGACAGCGATGCCCAGATGCCGTCATTGATGTAGAGCCGCTTGCCCTTGCGCAGCAGCACCCGCACGATCAACGACAGGCAGCGCGCCACGATCACCCGGCCGGGCTCAGCCACCAGCGGCATCTGGTCGAACTGATACTCCTTCAGATCGCCCGACAGCCGCGACATGATCTGGCCAAGCGACGGCATCTCGATCTGCTTGCGGTTAGGGTCGTGGCCGTATTCGGCGGGGAAACCGCCGCCGACATCGAGCCCGGCAATATCGAAGGTCAGCCGGTTGCGCACCCAGTCGGCGGAAGCCAGCGCCCGCTCATAGGTGTCGGGATCCTCGATCTGGCTGCCGACATGGAAGCACAGGCCGACCTTGTAGCCGGTACGGTTCAGCCGCTCCGCGAGCTCGACGGCATAGGCCGGCCCGGCGCCGAACTTCTTCGACAGTTCGTAGGCGGCATGCCCCTTGGTCTGCACCCGCACGAACACGCTGATCGAGCCCGGATCGATGTCGAGAGCCCGCACCACTCGCGTCAGCTTGGTGATCTCGTCCTCATGATCGAGCGAAATGACGCGGATGGCGTATTTCTCCAGCGCCAGCTTGATGTCCGACTGCGCCTTGACCGGGTGCATGTAGAGCATCTCGGCATCGGGGGAAACGGCACGTACGGCGGCGAACTCGCCCGGCGAAGCGACGTCGAAAGCCTTGACGCCGGCTTCGACCAGCGTCTTCAGCACGATCTGCTCGCCATTGGTCTTGACCGCATAGGCGGTCTTGCCGGGGAACATGCCCATGAACTGCCTGGCATCCGCCATCAGCACTTGCGGGCGGAAGCAATAGACCGGATCGTCCGGACGAAGCGCCAGTGCCGCCTCGCGGGCATTCTCGAATCGCTGCATGGACGAATCCTCACTTCGGCTGCGCACAATTAATCCAAGCTAGCGGCTAATGAAAACAATTCTGTGTCTCGTGCGGCTGACGCTGGGGCGCTAGGTCTTTGCCAGCAACGTTTGCCAGCGATCAGGTTTCGGGTGGCTCTTGTCACTGAGTCCGATATGGCTTCTGCCTGACTGACTGGCATTCAGGCCGTCTGGGAGGGCGACTCACATGGCAATAGCCGCGACATCAGCACCGCGCGGGCCGATGGTGCTCAAGGACTGGGGGCAGCTCCTGCTGCTCGGCGCGATCTGGGGCGGCTCGTTCTTCTTTGCCCGCATCGCGGTGGCCGAACTCCCCCCGCTGGTGCTGGTGCTGTTTCGCGTCGCCATCGCCGCGATCGCGCTGCAGATCTATCTCGGCCTGCGCGGTCCGTCCTTCCGCCTCGCACTTCCGCATGCAGGCCTGTTCTTCCTGCTGGCGCTCACCAACAATGTCGTGCCCTTTTCGCTGATCTTCGCCGGCCAGACGGAGCTTGGCGCCGGCGTCGCCTCGGTGCTCAACGCCACGACGCCGTTCTGGACGCTGATCCTCGCCAATGCGCTGACATCGGACGAAAAGCTCTCCTGGAACAAGCTCGCCGGCATTGCGCTCGGCATCGCCGGTACGGCCGTCATGATCGGCCCCGGCCTGCTTTCCGGGCTTGGCGGCCCGGTCTGGGCCAAATTCGCGCTGATCGGCGCTTCGCTGTCCTATGGCATTGCGCTGATGGTCGCCCGCCGCTTCAAGGGCGTGCCCTCGCCGGTCGTCGCCACCGGGCAGTTGACCGCTTCGACCATCATCATGATCCCGATCGTGCTCTTCACCTACGGCCCATCCGGCGTGTTCTCGGCCTCGCCGCCGGTATGGGCGGCGGTGCTGGCGCTGGCACTTCTGTCCACAGCCGTCGCCTACATCCTCTATTTCAACCTCGTCGCCTCGGCGGGCGCTACCAACGCCTCGCTGGTCACGCTTGTCGTGCCGGCCAGTGCCATGCTGCTCGGCTTCCTGTTCCTAGGCGAGCGGCTGGAGCTGTTCGAAATCGGCGGGGTGGTGCTGATCGCGCTCGGCCTCATCACCATCGACGGGCGCGTCCTTGGAAGACGTTAGCGCGTCCTTTGAACCCCCACATCGCCGCGAAAGTCGAATTCGACTTTCGCGGCGGTAGCGCTGCCATGACACGGCAGCGACACGAGCCGGCCACATTTTATTCACAGGTCTGAAGTCGGTATTTGCCTAGGAGTTTCAAAGCCTAACGGCAAAAGACATGTCGCGGATTTCACAATCACGTCGCAATGCAGCACATTTTCCGCTTGCCTGTGGCACAAATGAACCTAGACTCCATGACATAGCTCTTTAAGAGGAGGCTATGTCATGGGACTTACGAGGCCTATCAACGCATTGATGATCTGTGCTGCGTTCGCCTTTATCGGAGCCCTCATTATGGGCTTCCTTCCCTGACCGCCAAAGCGGGGAAGACCAGCACCCAAATAGTCCAACCAATTCAAAAGGCCGGGTTTTCCCGGCCTTTTGTTGTTGAGCCCGACCTCATGCCGCGGCTGATCCGGCGGCCGCCGCCTCGTGCGAGCGAATACCGATCATATGGCAGATGGCAAAGACCAGATCGGCGCGGTTCATGGTGTAGAAGTGGAAATCGCCGACACCGCGCTCGACCAGGTCCATGACCTGTTCGGCTGCCACCGCCGATGCCACCAGCGCATGCGTCTGCGGGTCCTTGTCGAGGCCTTCGAAACGCTCCGCCAGCCAGCCGGGCACATGCGCGCCCGCCCTCGCGGAAAAGTTCGCGACCTGCTTGAAACTGTGAACCGGCTGGATGCCCGGCACGATCGGGATGTAGATGCCGGCGCGGCGAACGCGCTCGACATAGCGCTCGTAGAGATCGTTGTCGAAGAAGAACTGGGTGATCGCCCGCGTCGCGCCATTGTCGACCTTGCGCTTCAGCATCTCGATGTCGGTGGCGAAATCGGGGCTTTGCGGATGCTTTTCCGGATAAGCCGCGACGGAGATGTCGAAATCCGCGATCGTCTTGAGCCCGGCGACCAGTTCCGCGCCATTCTCGTAGCCACCGGGATGCGGCCGGTAGGGCTCGCCGACGCCGGAGGCCGGGTCGCCGCGCAGCGCCACGAACCGGTTGATGCCGATCGATTTGTAATCCCGGATGACCGCATCGACCTCGTCGCGCGTTGCCCCGACGCAGGTCAGATGCGCCGCTGCAGGAATACCGGTTTCCGTCAAGATGCGCTTTACAGTGCGCGCGGTGCGCTCCCGTGTCGAGCCGCCGGCGCCGTAAGTCACCGAGACGAATTTCGGCTTCAGCGGCTCCAGCCTTGTGACCGTCTCCCACAGCCTCGCTTCCATCTCGTCCGTCTTCGGCGGGAAGAATTCGAAGGAAACCCTGACCTTGTCGCCGATGTCGGGGCGGCGGGAAAAGCGGAACTGGTTCATGCGATTTCCCCCATCGAGTTCTCTTTGGCCTGCCTTGTGTCGTTGGAAGGATCGGCAATCAGCAGGCGCCGATCGCGGCCGAGCCAGAGTTTCACGGTGAGCCTCGCCTCATTGCCACCGCGCGGCTCGAACTCCTGGGCATCTTCGAGATCGAGGCCGGCTTCCGAAAACCAGTCGGCGATCTGCCGGTCGGAAAAGCCGAGCCGCATATGCGCATGCTCCTCGCGCAGGAATTCCAGCGCATGCGGCGCGAAATCGACGATGACCAGGCGTCCTGCCGGACGCAAAAGCCGAGCCGCCTCGTGGATGGCGCGGGCGGGATCGTCGAGATAGTGCAGCACCTGATGGATGGTGACGAGATCGAAGGCATCGCGCTCGACCGGCGGCGCGAAGATGTCGCCCTGCCGAACCTGCGCGTTCGAAACGCCGGCCTTGTCGAGATTGGCGCGCGCCACGGTCAGCATCTCGCGCGACATGTCGATGCCGACACCGCGCCGATAGAGCGGCGAGAAGATTTCGAGCAGCCGCCCGGTGCCGGTGCCGAGATCGAGCATCGACTGGAACGGCCGCTTGCCGACCAGTTTCAGCATTGCGGCTTCGACGGCGCGGTCCGGCACATGAAGCGAGCGGATATGGTCCCAGCTTGCCGCATTCACGGAAAAATACTCGACCGCCCGGTCCTGCCGCTTGCGCTTGACCGAGGCCAGGCGCTCAAGATCGCGCTCGACCTGCGGATCGGCGCCGCGAATGCCGGAAACCAGGCCCATGACGAAGTCACGCGCGGAATCCGCATCCGACAGGCGGAAGAAGGCCCAGGACCCTTCCTGGTAGCGGCCGATCAGCCCTGCCTCCAGAAGCAGCTTCAGGTGCCGCGAAACGCGCGGCTGCGACTGGCCGAGAATTTCGGTAAGATCGGAAACGGTGAGGTCACCGCGCGACAGAAGTGCCAGTATGCGCAATCGGCTGGATTCGGCCGCCGCCTTTAACGTATCCACCATAGTGTCGAGCGAGACATGCATCAGCGTATTCTCTTTGAAAAGATATAAACATATGTTTATGTCAGTTTTCGAAACCTTGCAAGCGCTATGTCGCTTCCGGACAAGAAAATGCCGCTTGTGTGGCGTTTTAAGAGACATGGGCCATGACTGGACCGCGTGAGATGTTCGAGGCCCGCGAAGGCGAGCAGAGGCTGGAAAACGATCCCGCCCTGATGCCGCCGGATGACGGCATCGTCTTCATCGGCCGCATTGCCTCGCCGTGGACGACGCGCGAAACCTGCCCGAAGAACATGCGCGCCGCGCGCGAGACCGGGCAGAAGGCAGTGCTGACCATGGACGCGCCCTACCGAAATGGCTTACGGGGGCTGGAGCGCGCCAGCCACGTCATCATCCTGTCCTGGCTGCATCACGCGCCGCGGGACCTGATTGTGCAGAAACCACGCCATGCGGCCGAAGCAAAAGGCGTATTTTCGCTGCGCTCCCCTGCCCGCCCCAACCCAATCGGGCTGCATGTGGCCAGGCTCGTCGGGCTCGACCAGAACACCGGCCGCATCGATCTCGACGCCATCGACGTGCTCGACGGCACTCCGGTCATCGACATAAAACCCTATTTCGCCTCGACCGACGCTATACCGGAGGCGACCATCGAAGGGCGCGACGAGCCCGGGGGTCGGCGATGACGGCGCCCACCGGTCGCCGCCGCGCCATCGCCAAGGCGCTGACAGCACTTCTGCCGCTGGCACCCTATGCCGACATGGAGAAGATCCGCGGCGACGCCGGCGCGGTCCACATGAAGACCTTACCACCAGGCATCGCCGTATGGTTGGCGACGATTGCCCATATCCGCCACATGCACACAGATTACGAGAAACTGCTGAGCGAAGGCTACGACCGCGACTCGGCGCGTTTCTTCGTCATCGAGCAGACCAACGTCGTGCTCACCCGCTGGCGCGCGACGCGCCTGCTCGACGCGGATGACGAGGAGGAATGACCACGGCTACTTCCGCTTAAGCACTGCGACCGCATTATAGGGCTGACCATCGGCCTGGCCGATCCAGGTCCAGGACAGATTTTCCTTGAAAAACCTGACGGTGATGTTGCCGCCGTCGATGCATTTGTCCTGACCGTAGGTGATGCTCTCGTGGTATTCCGCCGAAATGCCGTCACTGGACGTCTGTGACAGCGATCCGCCGCAACCGAGTGACGGATAGTCGATCGACGCGCTGCCATCGTTGATGGTCATGGCGATCGGCCAGTCGGCCCCGGCGTCACCCGCCGGGCTTTGATGGCCGCTGCCGACCCAGGTGCCGCTCAGCGACGGCACGTTCACCGCACAAGGCAGGTTCTGGAAGATCGGTGTCAATTCGCTGCCGGTTTTCTCGCAGCGATAGGTCTGCCCGCCCTGGCACAATTCCTCGCCTTCGCGCGCGCACTGGGCGCTGGCTTCGCCCGCGGCGGCGAACATCGTCATGGCTGCTATGACGGCCCCAAGCCTGCCCATCTTCCCCCTCCCGTTCAGAGCGCGCAATCTAAGGCAATTCCGATCCAATGTATCGGCGAGATCGTCATCGAGGCCGAACAGCACCGGGCGGGTGGCTCTATGCGTTCTGCCCTGCGCCGATAGCCTGCTGACTCGCCTTGCGTGACAGGAGGCCCCAATGAGCCACACGGCGACGACACAGGACGAGAAGCAACTGCCCGTGGTTGGCGACCGCCATGTCGACCCGCATTCCTACCCCGACGGCATCGCCTTTCTCGACGGCCAATACCTGCCGATGTCGCAGGCCAAGATCTCGGTGCTGGACTGGGGTTTTCTGCATTCCGACGCCACCTACGACACCGTGCATGTCTGGAACGGCCGCTTCTTCCGCCTCGATCTGCATCTCGACCGCTTCCTCGGCGGGCTGGAAAAGCTGCGCATGACCATTCCCTTCGACCGCGACGGCGTGACCGAAATCTTGCACAATTGCGTGGCGCTGTCCGGTCATCGCGCCGCCTATGTCGAAATGCTGTGCACGCGCGGCGCCTCTCCGACCTTCAGCCGCGACCCGCGCCAGGCGGTCAACCGCTTCATGGCCTTCGCCGTGCCGTTCGGCTCGGTCGCCAACGCCGAGCAGCTGCAGCGCGGCCTGCGCGTCGCCATCAGCGACAAGATGCGTATTCCGCCGGCCTCGATCGACCCGGCGATCAAGAATTACCACTGGCTCGATCTGGTGCGCGGCCTCTACGATGCCTATGATCGCGGTGCAGAGACCGCGTTGCTCCTCGACTTCAACGGCAATGTCGCCGAAGGCCCGGGCTTCAACGTCTTCTGCGTCAAGGACGGCAAACTATCGACGCCGGCCACCGGCGTGCTGCCCGGCGTCACCCGCCGCACCGTCTTCGATCTCTGTGCAGAAGAAGGCCTTGCCGCCACGGCGACCGATGTCAGCGTCACCGCATTGCGCGAGGCCGACGAGGTGTTCATCACCTCCACCGCGGGCGGCATCATGCCGGTGACGGAGATCGACGGCGCGGCGATCGCCAATGGCAAGGTCGGACCGATCACCAGCCGGCTGATGGCGCGCTACTGGCAAAAGCACGATGACCCGGCCTGGTCGTCTCAGGTGAATTATCCCCGATAATTCAGGCGTCTTTGTCAAAAGATTCCCGTCGCCTCTGGAAAATCAGAGGATCGACCGTATATGCC
>NZ_RZQA01000275.1:0-7138 GCF_004022915.1 Mesorhizobium sp. M7A.F.Ca.US.006.04.2.1 | reverse complement strand
TTCAACGTGATGCCTGATGACATCATCCATCTCGACGTTATGGAAATCCCGCCGATCGAGCGCACAAGGCTGTTCCTGTTCCACAAGCCGGCCGGCGTCGTCACCACCAACCGCGATCCCGAGGGCCGCAAGACCGTCTTCGACGTGCTGCCGGCTGAATTGCCGCGGCTGATGACCATCGGCCGGCTCGACATCAACACCGAAGGCCTGCTGCTGCTCACCAATGATGGCGGCCTGTCGCGCGTGCTCGAACTGCCGGCCACCGGCTGGCTGCGCCGCTACCGCGTGCGCGTCCACGGCAAGGTCGAGGAAAGCGCGCTTGCCGGCCTGCGTGAAGGCATTGCCGTCGACGGCGTCTTTTACGGCGCCATCGAAGCGACGCTCGATCGCGAGCAAGGCACCAATGCCTGGCTGACGATCGGCCTGCGCGAGGGCAAGAACCGCGAAGTCAGGAACATCCTGGGTTCGCTCGGCCTCGACGTGACGCGGCTGATCCGTATCTCCTATGGGCCGTTCCAACTCGATGACCTCGCCGAGGGCCATGTGCTGGAGATCAAGGGCAGGGTGTTGCGCGACCAGCTTGGTGAGCGCCTGGTCGAGGAATCCGGCGCCAATTTCGACGCCGATGTCACCAAGCCGTTTTCCAACAAGCCGGTGCGGCGCACCGAAGTTCGCGAGCCGGAGCCGGAACGGCCGAAATTCACCCGCGATGGCGAGCGCCGCCCGATCGGCGAGGGCGGGTTGATCAAGAACCGCAAGCGCCGCGAAGGCAGCCGCGATGAGGCTCTGGGCAAACTGTCGACAAGCCCCGACAGAAACGCTGAGAAGAGTTTTGGCGAACGCGCCCCGCGTCCCGAACGCAGCTTTGGCGACAAGCCGCGCGGCAATTTCGGCGACAAACCGCGCGGTGGCTTCGGCGACAAGCCGCGTGGTGCTTTTGGTGGCAAGCCGGGCGGTGGCAAAAAGTCCGAGCGCGAGCAGCGGCCGATCGAGCCGCCCGGCCAGCGCAAGGCCAATGTCTGGATGGCGCCAGGCGCGCGACCGATCGGCAAGGGCAGGGCCGAAGCTGACGCCGCCAAGGCGGCTGACGCCAAGGCGCGCAAGGCCTCGTTCAAACCGACCTATGGCAAACCGGCCGGTGCAAAGCCATTCGGCAAGCCGCGCGGCGAACGTCCGGGCGGGGCTGGCGGCGGTGAGCGTCCGCGCAACGGTCCCCGAGGCCCCAAAGCGAGATGAGAATCGTCGGTGGTGAGTTTCGCGGGCGTCCGTTGGCGACGCCGCGCTCGAGCGCCATCCGTCCGACGACCGATCGTACCCGCGAGGCGGTCTTCAACGTGCTGGCGCATCGCTTTGCCGAGCAATTGGACGGGGCACGCGTGCTCGACCTGTTCGCCGGCACCGGCGCGCTGGGACTCGAAGCGCTGTCGCGCGGTGCCTCCTACGGTGTCTTCATCGAGGAATCGGCGGAAGGCCGTGGCCTGATCCGCGACAATGTCGAGGCCTTCGGGCTCACCGGCCGCACCAAGATCTTCCGCCGCGATGCCACCGGCCTCGGCGAGGCCGGCACGCTGGCGCCGTTCGGCCTTGTCTTCGCCGACCCGCCCTATGGCAAGGGCCTTGGCGAGCGCGCCTTGCAGTCGGCCAAAGCCGGCGGCTGGCTTCGCCCCGGCGCGCTGTGCGTGGTCGAAGAGGCCGCGGTGGCGTCCTTCGAGCCAGGCCCCGGCTTTTCGGTGCTGGACGAACGCAACTATGGCGAGACCGTCATCCGCTTCATCGAGGCGTCCTGATACGCCTCGTATCCTTGGCCGGCATCCATGGGCCGGCCTCTTTGCCGCCGCCTTTGCCGGCAACATGATCAACAAATCACTTTGCTTGTCGCCAGCACCTTGCCTATCGTCTGTCGACAGAACCGGAGCCGTTGATGACATCCAGGATTGAATGGCTGCGGGGAACGCTGTTGGCGACCTCCTTGGCTTTTGTCGTGACCAGCCCAGTGCTGGCCGAGAGCCCCGTCTTGCCCAACACGGTTCCGGCCGAGTTCAAGGTCACGGATTTCCTGCTCGACAACGGCATGGAGGTGGTCGTCATTCCCGACCACCGTGCGCCGATCGTCACCCACATGGTCTGGTACAAGATCGGCAGCGCCGACGAGCCGCCCGGCAAATCCGGCATCGCGCATTTCTTCGAACATCTGATGTTCAAGGCAACGACCAACCATGCGGCCGGCGAGTTCGACCGCGCCGTCTCCGATATCGGCGGCTCCAACAACGCCTTCACCTCCTATGACTACACCGCTTTCCACGAGACGGTGGCGCCGTCGGCGCTCGAGCTGATGATGAGCTTCGAGGCTGACCGCATGCGCAACCTCATCCTCACCGACGATGTCATCAAGACCGAGCGCGACGTCATCCTCGAGGAGCGCCGCTCGCGTATCGACAACAGCCCCGAGGCTGTGCTGGACGAGGAGGTCGATGCGACGCTGTGGCAGAACCAGCCCTATCGCATTCCGGTCATCGGCTGGATGCAGGAGATGCAGCAGCTGAACCGCGTCGACGCCACCGCCTTCTACGACAAATACTACCGGCCCAATAACGCCGTGCTGATCGTCGCCGGCGATGTCGAACCGGACACGGTGCGGGCGCTGGCCGAAAAGACCTATGGCAAGGTGGCGCGCGGCCCCGATCTGCCGCCCCGCATCCGCCCGGTCGAGCCGGAGCAGAACACCAAGCGCACGGTCACGCTCTCCGATGCCCGCGTGAGCGTGCCGAGCTTTTCCACGCAATGGGTGGTGCCGTCCTATCATTCGGGAAAGCCGGGCGAGGCGGAAGCGCTCGACCTCTTGGCGGAGATCCTCGGCGGCGGCAATCGCAGCCGGCTCTACCAGGCGCTTGTCGTCCAGCAAGGTATCGCATCCAGCGCCGGCGCCTTTTTCCAGGGCACCATGCTCGACGACACCAACTTCACCGTCTACGGCGCGCCGCGCG
Source organism: Mesorhizobium sp. M7A.F.Ca.US.006.04.2.1 (assembly GCF_004022915.1). NCBI lineage: Bacteria > Pseudomonadati > Pseudomonadota > Alphaproteobacteria > Hyphomicrobiales > Phyllobacteriaceae > Mesorhizobium > Mesorhizobium sp. M7A.F.Ca.US.006.04.2.1. Next base: position 4,154 of record NZ_RZQA01000275.1, on the reverse strand, counting down.
GCGATGCCAGGATTTCCGACGTCGAAGCGGCAGTCGATGCGGAGGTGGTGCGCATCGTCAAGGATGGCGTGACGCCATCGGAACTGGAAAAGGCCAAGGACCGCTATGTCAGGTCGATGATCTTTGCCCGCGACAAGCAGGATTCCATGGCCAACATCTACGGTTCGACGCTGGCCACCGGCGGCAATGTGCAGGACGTCCAGCAATGGACGGACCGCATCCGCAAGGTCACCGCAGACGAGGTCAAGGCGGTCGCCGCGCGCTATCTGGTGCTCGCCCGGTCGACGACCGGCTATCTCTTGCCGCAGCAACAGGCGGGGAATTGATGATGACGAACCAGCACCGCCGCTCTCTCCCTTCTCCCCTTGTGGGAGAAGGTGGCCGAGCGAAGCGAGGTCGGATGAGGGGTGTTCCAGCTTGGCGCCGACGGCGCTCCGTCACCCACCCCTCAACCGTCTCGGCGCTGCGCGCCGATCCACCTTCTCCCACAAGGGGAGAAGGAAGGGCGCTCGCCGCACTCACCACCCTTTTCCTCTCCATCCTCTTCCTCATCCTGCCGGCGCTCACCGCGCGGGCCATGGAGATCCAGTCCGTCACCTCGCCAAAGGGCATCACCGCCTGGTTGGTCGAGGATTATTCCGTGCCGGTCGTCGCCATCCGCTTCGTCTTTGGCGGCGGCTCGACGCAGGATCCTGTCGGCAAGGAAGGGCTGGCCAATCTAATGACCGGCCTGTTCGACGAAGGCGCCGGCCCGCTCGATAGTGAAGACTTCCAGATCAAGCTCGACGATGCCGGCGCCGAGATGAGCTTCGACGAGAGCCGCGACGGCATCTACGGCTCGATGCGCATGCTGGCCGAGCAGCGCGACCAGGCCTTCGACCTGCTGCGGCTGGCGGTCAACGAGCCGCGCTTCGACCAGTTGCCGATCGACCGCATCCGTTCCCAGATCCTGTCCGGCATCATCGCCGGCGAAAACGACCCGGACACGGTGGCGCAGAACAAATGGGCGCGCGCCCTCTATGGCGACCATCCCTATTCCCGCTCCGATCAGGGCACCAAGGAAAGCATCGCCGCCATCACGTCCGATGATCTGAAAGCCCTGCACAAAGCGGTGTTCGCGCGCGGCGGCCTGCATGTCGCCGTAGTCGGCGCCATCGACGCGGAGACGCTGAAGAAGAAGCTCGACATGGTGTTCGGCGACCTGCCGCAGAACCAGGCGCTGAGGCCTGTGGCCGATATCGACCCGAAGCTGGCGCAGCATATCGAGGTCGACTACGACCTGCCGCAGACCTCCCTGCAGCTCGCCTTTCCCGGCGTGAAGCGCAAGGCGGCGGATTTCTTCCCCGCCGTGCTGATGAACGAGATCCTCGGCGGCGGCACCTTCACCTCGCGCCTGTTCCAGGAAGTGCGCGAAAAGCGCGGACTGGCCTACAGCGTCAACTCCTCGCTGATCAACCAGGACCACGCCAGCGCGTTGATCGTCAGCACCGGCACCCGCTCCGACCGCGCGGCCGAGACGCTGGGCATCGTCCGCGATGTGGTCAAGCAATTGGCCGAGCAAGGCCCGACCGAAGCGGAACTGGCGGCGACCAAGAAATACATGATCGGCGCCTACGCCATCAACAATCTGGACTCGTCCAGCGCCATCGCCTCGACATTGGTCGAGTTGCAGCTCGACGATCTCGGCATCGACTACATGCAGCGCCGCGCCGGCTACATCAACGCGGTGACGCTCGAACAGGTCAAGGCCGCGGCGAAAAAGCTGCTGACCACCGAGCCGACCATCATGGTCATCGGCCCGAAACTGGCCGGAGCCGGCAAGGGATGAGCCCCACCTTCGGCATCGCCTTCGGCGGCGGCGGCGCGCGCGGGCTGGCGCATATCCATGTCATCGAGGCGCTGGACGAGCTCGGCATCAAGCCGGTGGCCATAGCCGGCTCGTCGATCGGCGCCATCATGGGTGCCGGCATGGCATCGGGTATGGCCGGCAAGGACATCCACGACTACGCCCGCTCGATCCTCGGCCGCCGCGCCGAGGTGGCCAGCCGCATGTGGCGGGCGCGGCCGGGCACGATAGCCGAAGCCATGCAGAACGGCATCCGCGTCAGCCAGTTCAATGTCGAGCGCATCCTGAAAGCCTTTCTGCCCGAGGCCATCCCCGAAACCTTTGCCGAGCTGAAAATCCCGCTGAAGGTGACGGCGACCGACTATTTCGGTCACAAGCTGGCCGTCTTCGAAGACGGCGACCTGCACTCCGCGCTGGCGGCGTCAGCGGCCATTCCCGCCGTGTTCCGTCCGGTGATGCGAGACGGCAGGCTGCTGATCGACGGCGGCATCTACAACCCCGTGCCGTTCGACCTGATCGAGAACGACGCCGACATCATCATCGGCGTCGACGTCGTCGGCGCACCGGAAGAGGCCGACCGCAAACAGCCGACCTCCGTCGACCTGATGTTCGGCGCCACGCAATTGATGATGCAGTCGATCATCGCCAACAAGCTGAAGCAATGCCGCCCCGACATCCTGGTCCGCCCGGCAGTGTCGAGATACCGCGTCCTCGATTTCCTGAAGATCGACGCGCTGATGAACGAGACGGTGGATATCAAGGACGAACTGAAGCGGCAGGTGGAGAAGGCGGTGGAGGCGAGGAATAGCGCCGCCATCAAGGGGAGACGGGGCAAGCAGGTCGGGTGAGGATGCATCTTCCCCATTCGATCTGAAAGGCTCCAACCGATTTACGACTTCGCCGCCACCGGCGCATACTCCAGCGCCACAACGCCGTTGCTGAATGGCATCGCAGAAATCAATTCCAGCGCCACCGGTTCGCCGCCTGGGAACAGCGGCTTGCCCTGGCCGACGGTGCCGGGATAACTGAGCAGCCTGACGCGGTCGACCTGGCCATGGCGCAGCAATTCCTGCGCGACGCTGAGGCTGCCATGCACATAGATGTTGCCGCCGCTGCCTTGCTTCAGCGTCCTGACCGCTTCCGGCAGCGGTCCCTTCAGCAATTCGGCAGGCTTCCAGTCGAGCGCCTTCAGGCTGTTCGACGCGACATATTTCGGCAGCGCGTTGAACCGTTCGGCAAAATCTCCGGTTTCCGTCGGCCAGGAGCCGGCAAAGATCTCATAGGTCGTGCGCCCCAAAAGCATGGCGCCGCTATCGGCAAGCTCGTCCTCCTTGAACCTGTTCATCTCGTCGTTCCAGGTCACGCTTGGCAGCTTCTCGACCTCGGCAATACCATCAACGCTAATGAATTCGGTGACGATAAGTTTTCGCATGGCGTTCTCCTTCTTCGCTCAAAGGACGGACCGCGCAGGGTGTTTGCGACATGCTTCGTGAAAAATATCGCTGTGCGGGCGGAGGCGCCGCGTTCAAGGGGAGACAGCGGAAGAGGACAAGGGTGAGCCCTGGTGAAACGCAGGGCTGGCCGGTAAACCCGTAACCCCACCGCTCGTCTTCAGTCCTTCGCCCGCTCCACATAAGCCCCATCAGCCGTCATCACCACCACGCGGGTGCCCGGCGCGATGTGGGGGGGCACCAGGGTGCGTACGCCGTTGGACAGCACGGCCGGCTTGTAGGACGACGAGGCCGTCTGTCCCTTGGTCGTCGGCTCGGTTTCCACCACTTCGAAGGTGGCGCGCTGCGGCAGCACCAGGGAAATGGCAATGCCGTTGAACTGCGACACCTGCACGGCCATGCCTTCCAGCAGGTAAGGTGCCATGTCGCCGACCACGGCTTCCGACACCGCCACCTGGTCGTAGGTTTCCGGGTTCATGAAGTGAAAGCCTTCGCCGTCGCGGTAGAGGAAGGTGTGCTCGCGCTCTTCGACATAGGCGCGCTCGACCTGCTCGGTGGTGCGGTAGCGTTCCGAAACCTTCACCCCGTCGCCGATGCGGCGCATGTCGAGCTGCGTTACCGGCGTGCCCTTGCCTGGGTGGATGTTTTCGGCAAAGAGGATCACATAAAGCTTGCCGTCCTTGTCGACGACATTGCCTTTGCGGAGCGAACTGGCGATGACTTTCACCACGGTTTTAAATCCTGCAAGAAGAGTTGACTGGCGTTTGCCGGCTAGTGCGGCGCTGGATGGGGGCCTACCGCATCTTGGCCGCCGCCGCCAGCCCCCTTCCACCATGTTCCGAGCCGCATGACCGAAG
>NZ_RZQA01000274.1:0-7144 GCF_004022915.1 Mesorhizobium sp. M7A.F.Ca.US.006.04.2.1 | reverse complement strand
TTTTGGGTTTGAGGATCGCCGACGCTTCCGTCATGCCATTTTGCCCTCGGGCGAACACAAACATTCCGACGATTATGGTGGCTGAGAAATTGGCCGACACAACCTTGAGAGACGGCAGACGGAGCTAGGCCAGGCGGCATGTACATTCTGCCGGAGCGCTGCCGCAATGTGGTGTTCACCGAGCCGCTTGCTAAGTTCACCGAAGCCCTGCTCATGCCGAATGGCAATCCCAAAAGACCAGCACTCCTTTGACGATATTCGTGATAAGGGCCTAACGCTGGTCACCACCGCCGGTTCCGACACGGTCACGACCGCCAAAGACGCGGGCATTCCGGAGGATCGTGTCATGCAGGTCGCCGGCCAGGCCGAATTCTTGCAGGCAGTGAAGGTCGGCCGCGCGGCGGCGGGGTCGCTAAACTACTTCACGGTAAGGAGCTCGCTGACAAGGTCGACAGCGTTGAAATGGCAGATCCGTTCACCCCGCCGGCTGGGAAGGCCGGCTACCCAAGTCTCGCCTTCCTGCCCAATCAGCAGGCGGTCGATGCCTTCAACGAGGTATTGAATACTTATATCGGCTCCGACCAAATGATGCAGTCGGTCAAAATACGGCTACACCAAAATCAATCTGCCGGACGGCACCAAGACCGGCGACCTGTGCAAGGGTTGAAATCTTGCGGGGAATGCCACCCATGCACCTAAAAGGCTCCCGGCCGCAGTGGCTGGGCGACGACAGAGCAAAGTGACAAGACGCGAGGCTCCGGGGTGCCGATTTCCGGTATTCAGACGAGATAGTTCGGCAACGTGGCATGTGAGGCTGCTACGCTCAGGAGTGAGCAATGGCAGTCCATCTCGCATGTCGCAATGCCGACCTGATGCCCCTCCTTTTGCCGAGGAACCGATGATCACCAAGCATCGCGTATCGGTTGATGGTGTCGAGACATCGTACTGCGAGAACGGAGCTGGTAGGCCGATTGTTTTCCTGCAGGGGGCGGGCTTCCGTGCAGAGGCTAAGAGTTCCTTTGTTCGGCAGCTGAACGGGCTATCCGATCAATTTACGGTAGTAGCGATTGATCAACTCCATTTTGGGGGAACGGATTATCCTGCTGACTGCAAATACATTAACCGGCTCGGTCGTGTGAATCATGTAATTAGCTTCCTCCAACAACTGGGTTTGAAGCAGATCACGCTAGTCGGCCATTCAGAAGGATCATTCGTCGACGCGCGGGTCGCGATCGTGCGTCCCGATCTTGTTTCTAAGCTTGTCCTGCTGACCGCTAACTCCGTGTCGCCGGCGTTCGGAGATGACCGTGACGAAGCTTGGCTGGAGGCCTGCCGGCAGGCTTACGGCTGTTCCGGCCCGATGCCGAGCGAAGAGGAATACATCACCGCACGGCGGAAAAGCTGCCGCGCCCACGGGCAGGATGTGGAATGCGCCGAGCGAGAAGCCTATCGGCGGGCCGCGGCTCGGGGACAATGGGAGATCTGGCAGAGATTGCCGGAAGACGAGACAAACCTGCATCGTTATCCACTGCTGCAGCAGAAGTATATCTTCCCCTACCTTGATCAGCTTCAGGCCCAGACGTTGATCATCTGGTCCAAGAACGACCCTACCGCGACGCCGGAGCAAGGGATCAACCTGGCGAAGCTGATCAGGAATTCAGATTTCCATCTGCTCAATAATGCCGGCGATTCCGTCCAGGTTGATCCGGAGCGAAGCCGTGAACAGACTCATCCGTCAATGGCACGAATGATCAACTGTGACGGGAACAATGCTCGGGCCAGCGTCTCCGAGGCGAATCTCTCAGCGGCGTGTCGCATACGACGAACTTGTGCCCTGCCATGGCAACAAGGGCATAGCCCAGGCGGTGGCGCCCATCCAACCGGGCAGGGCAGGAGTCATGCAAGACGTGGTGTGCCTCAGTTGGCCATACCACAGCTCGCGATTGTTCACTTCCAACGAACCACGGGGATGACGGAAATGTGCGTATGCACCCAAAAATCACCGAATTTCTGCGAATAACTTGCATTTCTCGCACAAAGCACCACAGCTGCGCTGCTACGCTCACGAAGCATGCACAAGTGGCGTAGCAAAGGATCGACTGGAGGAATCTATACCTAAGTGGGGACCCTGCAGCTCACACGATGATGGGAACCGCCGGACTACAAGCTCAACAAATGATGCAATGGTCTTTTCCCGAGGCATATCGGGAGACCATCGGCGATGCGAAAACGGAGGACTAACCAGTGGTCAAGTGGAAACTCGACGAATGCTTTAAGGCTGCAATCTTGAAGAGGATTGCCGCGCTCGGCCTGGCGGCGATGACAATCTCGTCCTTTGCCGGTTCGGCCTCGGCGGAGTCGCTGCTCGATAAGATTAAGAACGGAGAAACGATCCGTCTTGGCTTCACCAATGAGCCTCCCAGTGCCTATCCTGGTGCGAACAACGAGCCGCTTGGCCTGGTCAATGTGATGACACTGGACGTTCTGAGAAAGATGGGAACGACCAAAATCGAGCCGGTCGTAACCGATTGGGGTTCCCTTGTCCCGGGCCTCCAGGCTGGTCGCTTTGACATCATCACGGGCGGCATGTGGATTAAGCCGGAGCGGTGCCGCAACGTCCTGTTCAGCGAACCGATCGCATCGAGCAATGATTCGATGATCGTGCCGAAGGGCAATCCGGAAGCGCTGCATTCCCTCCATGACGCTCAGAAGAAGGGGCTTACCCTGGCCATCATGACGGGTACCACCGCAGTCGAGCAGGCGAAGAAATTAGGTTTCCCTGACGACAAGGTTATGCAGGTCGCCGGACCGCCCGAGGTCGTACAGGCTGTAAAGGCCGGCCGCGCCGCTGCCGGCTCGCTCTATAGTCTGAACGCGACGACTCTTGCCGAGCAGGATCCCAGCATTGAGGTGGCTGACCCGTATACCCCGCCGGGACCGAATGAACATCCCGCCATAGCCTTCCCGCTCAGCGAACAGGCTGCGGTAGACGCGTTCAATGCTGTGTTGAAAGACTATATTGGCTCTGACGAAATGATGGCCGCGGTCGGCAAATATGGTTACACCAAACGCGATCTCCCGGATGGCAGCAAGACCGCTGATCTTTGCAAGGGCTGAAGCTATGCGTCTGACCGCTCCCCGGCCCTTGGCCGGTAGGCGGTCAGTGGGGAGGGCATATGAGTAAGGTCGATCTCAGCTTTATCTTTGCCGTGCTCACCAAGGGCGTCATGACTACGGTCATCGTCACTCTTGGCGCCTGCGTCGTAGCGATCGTCCTTGGGCTTTTCGTGGGCCTGACCCGAGTCTCTCCCCGTCGGCAGTTGCGCTGGTTCAGTATCGCCTACATCGAATTCTTCCGCGGGACGTCCATGCTGGTTCAGCTCTACTGGTGGTTCTTTGTATTGCCGATTTTCGGTATTTTCCTGTCGCCGTGGACTGTCGGAATTTTGGGGATCGGAATGAATGCCTCTGGCTACGCAGCCGAGTATGTCCGCGCCGCCATTCAGGCCGTTGATAGGGGCCAGTATGAGGCATCTACAGCGCTCAATTTTTCGCGGCTCACCATGATGCGGCGTATTATCCTCCCACAGGCAATGCGCGCCATGCTGCCGACCTGGGGTAACATGCTCATCGATGTGCTTAAGGGTAGCTCGCTCGTCTTCTTCATCACCATTCCCGAATTTACTAGCGCCGCCAAGCAGGCGGCCGACGCAACTGGCGATTATATGCTGTTCTTTGCGGTTGCACTATTCGGTTATTACATCATCGCGCGCGCCCTCATCACTCCTTTCGTGCGCTGGCTGGAACGCCGCGTCTCGCGCGGTTTCGTTCGGGAGCAGGTGGCTTGAAGATCTGGGATTGGTCTTACGTATGGGAGGCTTTCCCATATCTCTATCAGGGAGCGATCGTCACCATTGAGGCTACGCTGCTCGGGTTTGCGATCGCGCTGATATTGGGTCTTGTCTTCGCGATGATTCGCCAGTCGCCAAACCGCTACGTCTCGACCACCATGGCGGAGATCGTGGAGTTTATCCGTTCAACGCCCTTGCTGCTGCAGTTGTTCTTTGTCTATTTCGTTGGTCCGCAGATCGGAATCTTCATTCCTGCCTGGACGGCGGGAGTTGGCGTGCTGGGGATCCACTATGCAGCCTATTGTTCCGAAGTCTTCCGCGGCGGCATCGAGAATGTGGATGGCGGCCAGTGGGAGGCCTGTACGGCACTAAACCTTTCGCGAACGCGGACCTGGCGAACAATCATTCTGCCGCAGGCGATCCCGCCCATGGTGCCAGCTCTGGGCAATTACTTCATCGGCATGTTCAAGGACACGCCGGTCCTGGCGGCAATCTCGATCTTCGAGATGCTGCAGCAGGCGAAAAATTTCGGGGGCAATAACTATCGATACATAGAAGCGATCACTATGTGCGGCTTCTTCTACTACGTGTTCAGCTTGGTTGCTTCCGCTATCGTGCAGTCGGTCCGCGTCTGGCTCAACCGCCGCTACCATCTGCAATAGGGAGGCCTTATACTATGAGCGAATTTGTGCTTCGCTTCGAGGACGATCTCACGAAGCGCCCTAGGGCATCAGCCAGGCGGGACGAGCTTGACCTCGATATCAGGCGCAGCGAAAAAGTCATGAACGAACCCATAGTTCGCTTCGAGAACGTCACAAAGCGCTACGGCGCGTTGACGGTGCTGGACGAACTCAATCTCGAGATCGCACGCAACGAGAAGGTGTCCATCATTGGTCCGTCCGGCTCGGGCAAGACCACCGTTCTGCGCATGCTGATGACGCTTGAGCACATCAACGGGGGGGTGATATGGGTCGACGGTGAACCGTTGACGCATACGCAGAAGAACGGCCAAATAGTGCCGGCGAGCGAGCGTCATCTCCGTCGCGTGCGTGCCAAGATCGGTATGGTGTTCCAGCACTTTAACCTGTTCCCGCATATGACTGCTCTGCAGAACTGCATGGAGGCGCCGATCTCCGTCCTTGGGCTCTCGAAGAAGGAGGCGGAGGCCCGAGCGGCAGAGCTGCTCGACTTGGTGGGCCTCGGCGACAAGAAGAACCATTTCCCGATCCAGCTTTCCGGGGGCCAGAAGCAACGCGTGGCGATCGCTCGGGCGTTGGCCATGCGGCCCAAGGTGATGCTGTTTGACGAGGTGACATCAGCGCTTGACCCGGAACTGGTTGGAGAGGTGCTCAACGTCATCCGCAAGCTCAGCGCCGAACATGACCTCACAATGCTGATGGTCACGCACCAGATGGGCTTTGCCAAGGAGTTCTCCGATCGCGTGTGCTTCTTTTCTGGCGGTAAGATTGTCGAGCAAGGCCCGCCCAGCCAGCTTTTAGGCAATCCGCAAAACGAGCGAACGCAGCAGTTTCTCAATGCGGTGCTGGAGACGAGGTGAGTTGCGGGTTGTGCCGCTAGTTGAGTTATCCCGTGGGTGGCTTCCGGGCAGGAACTGGTCCGTTCGGAGCAGGCTGCCCTGCGACGAACCTACGCGCGGTTTTTCAGGGCCGGGTTGATGTCGAGGTTACTGCCCCAGTTCATTCAGGACTGCATAACTAGGATCGTCCGGTCCAAGCCCCAGATTGGTCGAGTTAGGTAAATAGCGCTGCCCGTTCGGCAGTTGCGAGCTTGAAGATCTGATGTGCGTTCAATCTGCCATTCAGGGCATCTGGGCTCTGGAAAGTGCCCTAACACGATTGTCTGACGGCGGACGCAAACCCGGTATCCTACAGGCCCGGGGAGGGTCGCACAAGCGTTCTGCGGTTTCCCAGTTTTTACGGCTTTCATGCGAATGCACCAAAACAATGCCGACTTACTGCGCCTGGAAAGGCATGTTTCTCTGAAACAGCCGTTTCGACGCTGTTAAATTCGTGCATTCAGAGAGAACCTGTATCGCGCAGGTGATGGGCATTTGCTGCCGAAATCACCATCTTAGCTGCTTCCAGAAGAAGGATGCTTCCGTGACAACTCAACAAAGGGCCCTCGGAATTATTGGGCTGGAGATCGGACTTCCGCCTCGTGAATTTCCGCCACCGCAACCGGAGTCGGTCTTCAACCCGGCAACTTTCGACTTCCCAATTATAATAGAGACCGCGGCCGGGGCTTTGGAGGAGAGGGTCATTCCCGGTGATGCTTCTCTCGAGCCGGCCTACATTGCAGCTGCCAGGCGGTTGGTCGAGCGCGGAGCAGTCGCGATAACCGGGGACTGCGGGTTCAGTATCCGGTACCAGGCTGCAGTGGCCGCGTCTGTCGAAGTCCCGGTGGCCATGTCGAGCCTGCTACTGGCGCCCACGCTACTCCGGCAGCTTCCAGCTGACGCAAAGCTCGCCGTTGTGGCCGCAGACTCAAGACACTGCGGCAAAGAGCTGCTGGGCATAGATTCATCCGCAGAGGCAAGAGTAGTCATCGGCGGCATTGAAGGTGACGCGTGGCCGGCTGGTGTTGTTGAAATGGAGTCGGAGGTTGCAGCCTGTGTCGCGCGACTTGGCGCCGCACATCCGGGGATTGCCGCCCTCCTATTTGAATGTACATTGTTCCCGATGGTGACGTCAGCAATCCGTCGTAGGACAGGACTGCCCATCTATGACGCCGCGACCCTTTATCGGATGACATTCGCGTCCGTGGCTTGACCGCTTGGAGGCCACTATCCCAAAATATGAGCTCATGTCTGGTATGAGTTGCGGCTCGTTATTGTAACACACGTCCGCATCTTGTCGAATACTCTGTCGAGACTGGATCCTCGATTTCCGAGGTCAGGACGCGGTGCCTGAGATGCAGGTTGGATTTTTGGAACTCGTGCTGGTCGACCGTGATCCAGACGCTAAGCGGCGACCGACTTCGGCCGGAGTTGAAGCAGGGCGATCAAGGGCCACAAAAATCACTTCAGCCACCTGAGCAGGAGGGAGAAGTTGTATCCGGCGGCGGCCAGGACGGCGTTGAGGGCGTCGCCCTGCTGGCCGGCGAGGTAGTTGCGGCCCATGCGGTGTTCGTTCTTGATGTGGCCGATATGACGCTTGCCAGCGTGTGGCCGTCATAGGGATTGCCGGGCAGCGCTTTTGCATGCAGGGCGAACTGGCCGCCCTTGGAGCGCTTCAGCGTGGTGGCCACCGACACCTTCACACCGAACTCGTAGG